>NZ_KV787170.1:52483-91798 GCF_001807025.1 Corynebacterium sp. HMSC11E11
TCATCGAGAACTACGCCATCCGCGAGCCGAAGGGCGCGCCCCACAAGCTCCACATCCACTTCTTCGAATCCCCCGTCGAGCTGCTCGGCGAGGACGGCAAGGTCACCGCCATCCGCACCGAGCGCACCGAACTCGACGGCGAGGGCGGCGTCCGCGGCACCGGAAAGTTCACCGACTGGCCGGTCGGCGCCGTCTACCGCGCCGTCGGCTACCGTTCCGACGCCGTGCCGGGCGTGCCCTTCGACGACGACCGGGCCGTCATCCCCAACGACGGCGGCCGCGTCGACGGCCGCACCGGCCTGTACACCACCGGCTGGGTGCGCCGCGGCCCCGTCGGCCTGATCGGCAACACCAAGGGCGACGCCAACGAAGTCGTCGCCAATCTCCTGGCCGACTGGGAAAACGGGGTGCTGTCGCCGGCCGACGAGCCGTCGGAAAGCGCCGTCGACGACTTCCTGGACGCCCGCGGCATCGAATACGTCACGTGGGACGGCTGGTACGCCCTGGACGCCGCCGAACGCGCAGCCGGCGCCGCCGAGGGACGCGAGCGCAAGAAGATCGTCGAGTGGGCCGACATGGTCCGCCACGCGCGCGGCCACGCCGGCGTCCCGGTGGCCACCGTCACCGGATAGGGCACCCGCGGGGAGCTGGGCGGCGGCGAGGCACCCGGGGCCGCTAAAGTTGGTTCATGGCTTACCATGCGGATTCAACGGATCTTCAGCAGAAGGAAATCCTCACCTGGGAGGGGTTCGGCGACGCCTCGCGCGAACTGGCGCAGACCATCGCCGATGACGGCTACGAGCCGGAGGTCATCATCGCCATCGCCCGCGGCGGCCTGGTCGCGGCGGGCGCCCTGAGTTACGCGCTGGGGGTGAAGCTGTCCGACGCGATCAACGTGGAGTTCTACACCGACGTCCACGAGACCCTGCCGGATCCGATCCTCCTGGAGCCGCTCCTCGACGTCGAGTCGATCGCCAACCGCCGTCTTCTCGTCGTCGACGACGTCGCCGATTCGGGCCGCACCCTGAAGCTGGTGCTCGACATCCTGTCCGAGCCGGGCGCAGAGGTCCGTTCCGCCGTGCTCTACGAGAAGTCCGCCTCCGTGGTGAAGCCCGACTACGCCTGGCGCCGCACCGACGAGTGGATCGTCTTCCCGTGGTCGGCCGAGCCCCCGGTGACGCCGAACGCGTAGGTTTTTCGCCCGGCCTCGTGCCGGGCCCCTTTTTTACCCCGCCCCCCCTTTTTTTGCTTGACGACGGCCCGCCGTCCACGCGGACCGTCGCAAAGCGGGGGCACCCCTCCGCTAATCCACCGACACCGACACCGCCGCAGGGCGGGAAGACTGGGATTCAGTGTTTTTGCGGTATCCGCCAACGGGCCGCCACTCCTACGGTTGTTTTTGCCATCGGAAGCAACATCGAAGGAGCATCACCATGGCACGAAACGTCGGATACCTCTGGGACGCCCTCTACGGATGGGTCGACACCGGCAGCGGAGGTTTCACGCCCGCGGACCCCGCCGTCGGACTCCAGCCCATCGGCCACCACGTGGCCCACCCGGACACCAAACGCCGCTTCCACGAAGCCGTCCAGGTCTCGCCCCTGCGCACCCACCTCCCCACCCTCGAGGCCCGCCCCGCGGAAGAAGCCGACCTGCTCCGCGTGCACGACGCGAAGCACGTCGAATCCATCAAAACCCAGTCGGACAACCCCAAGGGCGGGGATGCCGGCGACGGCGCCACCCCCTTCGGCAAGGGCGGATACGACATCGGGCTCCTCGCCGCCGGCGGCGCCATCGCCGCCACCGAAGCCGTCGTCGACGGCACCGTCGACACCGCCTACGCGCTCATCAACCCGCCCGGACACCACGCGGAACGCGCCCGCGGAATGGGCTTCTGCCTTTTCAACAACGCCTCCGTCGCCGCCGCGTACGCCAAGGAAAAGCTCGGGCTCAACCGGGTCGCGATCGTCGACTGGGACGTCCACCACGGAAACGGCACCCAGGACATCTGGTGGGAAGACCCCTCGGTCCTGACCATCTCCCTGCACCAGAACAAGTGCTACCCGCCCGAGTCCGGCTTCCGCGAAGACAACGGTGAAGGCGCCGGCGAGGGGGCCGCCCTCAACATTCCCCTGCCTCCGGGCAGCGGCAACGCCGTCTACGAACTCGCCATGGCCGACGTCGTGGTCCCCGCACTCCGGGCCTTCGAACCGGAGCTGATCATCGTCGCCAGCGGCTTCGATGCCTCCGTGATGGATCCGCTGGCACGGCAGATGGTGACGCAGAGCGGATTTAAGACGCTGACCGCCCAGATCATGGCCATCGCCGACGAGGTGTGCGGCGGCAAGGTCGTCTTCGTCCAGGAAGGCGGCTACAGCCCGTACTACCTGCCGATCTGCGGAATCGGCGTCCTGGAGACCCTCACCGGAAAGGACAGCGGCTTCGGGGACCCCTTCGGCGTGCTGTTCTCCACTCAGGGCGTCGACGATCTCTTCGACCACCAGCGCGAGGAAGTCGCGGAGGCGGCCAAGCTCGTCGCGAAGGTCCCGACTCCCTAACGCACCGTTCCCGGGCGGCCGCGAGCGATTTCGCGAAGCGGCGCCCACCCCGGGTGCGGCACATACAACCCCGCGCCCAACGCGATGACCACGGCCTCCAGGCGGCTTTCCGCCCGGAGGCGCCTTCGCATCGAGCTCACGTGAGACTGGATGGTGCGGACGCTCAGATGAAGTCGGCGCGCCGCTTCACCGTCCGACGCACCACAACACAACGTGCTCAGCACCGCCAATTCCTGCCGGGACAAACGCGCCACGGCATCTGCGGCCGCGGGGCGCGCCTCGACCCGCCCGGGTTGGGTAATTCCGACCTCCACCAGGACATCCCCCACCCACCACAGGTGCTCGACGAACGCCAACGGCGAGCGCTGAAACTCCCTGAGGTGCCGCACGAAGTCGTCGTCCGCGAGCAGCTCGTCCTCCAGGCCGGACTCGTCGGACACCGGCCACTGCCGTTCCCCGGGATCCGGCATCAGGGCGATCAACTGCCCCAACAAACCCGACACCGCCAACGCGGCCCGCCGGGGCGCCCCCTCGAAGGCGCGGGGCTCGCGGCTCGAAAAGTGCGCAAGGCCAATCGGCGCCGACGCAGAAAACAGCTCCAGCGTCATCCCCTCGGCGTAGCCCTCTTCGGAAAGATGATCCCGGAACAGCGGCGACGACGTGAACCCGCTGCGGATTCCCGACGTCGAAATCGTCGGCGGCAGTGGAGCGTCGTCACTCACATGCTGGGTGAATCCGCCCGACGTCTTCAGGGGGAACATGTGGGCCAGCGCCCACGCGGTGTTCGACGAGTACCCGACGCGGAAAAGCTCTCTCGGACGCCTCCCACGTTCGACGCGCAGCAACTGCGCCGCATCGAAGGGGATCAACGACTTGAGCAAGTCGAATGCCGATTGCAGCTCCCCGACCATGAGGCCCCGCCCCGCTAGTCCACCGACACCGACACCGCCGCGGCCGCGCGCGCCGCGTTCTCCCGGGCGGAATCGACGTCCTCGGCGGTGGACACGACCACGCCCATGCGGCGGCGGTCGTGCGCCTCGGGCTTGCCGAAGATCCGCACGTCGGTCTCGGGAACCGCCAGGGCGTCGGCAAGCCCCGAATACGTCGGGGCGGGACCGTCGCACTTGCCGTACACCACGGCCGACGCGCCCGGAGACGTCAACGTCACGTCGATGGGCAACCCCAGGATCGCCCGCGCGTGGAGGTCGAACTCGGAGCAACGCTGCGTGCCCATCGTCACCAGGCCCGTGTCGTGCGGGCGGGGGCTGACCTCGGAGAACCACACGTCATCGCCGCGGACGAACAACTCCACGCCGAAAATGCCGCGGCCGCCGAGCGCACCCGTGATGCGGGCCGCCACCGACCGGGCGTTGTCCAGCGCGACCTGCGACATCGGCATCGGCTGCCACGACTCGACGTAATCGCCGTCGACCTGACGGTGGCCGATCGGCTCGCAGAACCACGTCGCCGGCTCCCCCGTCGCCGGGTCGATCGACCGGACGGTGAGCAGCGTGATCTCGTAATCGAAGTCGACGAAACCCTCCACGATGACACGCCCCGACGACACGCGGCCGCCGCTCATCGCGTAATCCCACGCGGCGTCGACGTCGGCGGCGGTGCGGACCGTGGACTGGCCCTTGCCGGACGAACTCATCACCGGCTTGACCACGCACGGCAGCCCGATGTCCTCCACGGCGGCGACGAACTCCTCGCGCGTCGACGCGAACCGGTAGCGCGACGTCGGCAGCCCGACCTCCTCGGCGGCGAGCCGGCGGATGCCCTCGCGGTTCATGGTCAACTGCGCGGCACGGGCGGTGGGGATGACGGTGACGTCGCCGGCTTCCTCCAGCTCCACCAGCGCGTCGGTGGCCAGGGCCTCGATCTCGGGGACGATGAAATGCGGCCGCACCTGCGCCACCAGGGCCTTCACGGCGTCGGCGTCGGTCATGTCCAGCTCGTACCAGAAGTGCGCGACCTGCTGGGCGGGCGCATGGGCGTACCGGTCGGCGGCGTGCACCTCGACGCCGAGGCGCTGGAATGCGATGGCCACCTCCTTGCCCAGCTCGCCGGAACCCAGCAGCAGCACCCGCGTCGCGCCGTCGGTGTACGGGGTGCCGGTGGAAGTGGGGGTCAGCATGGGAACTCCTGTTTCGCGTGGGTCGATTGCCGCGTGGGGGTCGGTTCGCCTCAGTGGTTTCGGTCCTGGATCCATCCTAGGCGCAGCACCCGGTCGAATTCGGCGTGCACGTGGGCCGGATCGACGTGCTTTACGACGATCGTCTCCCGGCCTTCACCCCCGTCGCCGTCGGTGCGGGCGATGGCGCCGCGGTCGCCGGCGACGGCGCGGAGGGTCATGGTCTCGGTGGTCGTTTCCACGGTCCCGCAGGCGACCATCGCCGCGAAAAGGTCGTGGACCTGGGCGAGGTAGCCGATGCCCTGGCCGCGGTGGAAGCCGAAGTAGAAGCGCAGCGCCTGCGCCACGACGTCGCCGAGCTCACCCGGGATCGCCCAGCGCTCGATGTCCTCCGGCCGGACGATGATCGTCTCGGTGACGTCGAGGGGGCAGAGGGTGAGAGGCGCAGGGGTCAGAGGCGAGGGGCTTGGCGAATCGGAGGCACGATCCCGCTGCGGTGCGAACACCTCGGCCACCGCGTCCGGGTCGACCCAGAAATTCCATTCCGCGGTGGGGGTGGTGTTGCCGGGGTGGTCGACCGCCCCGCCCATGACGGTGACCCGACCGAACTTCGTCGTCAGCTCCGGAAACCGCGCGGCGGTGGTCAGCGGCCCGGTGACGAGCAGGTCGGCGGGACCGGCGTCGAGCGCGATCGTCCAGGCGCCCGGCGCGGCACCGGTGGCGTCGCACGCCTCCACCGCGGCACCGGCCGACGGCGGGCGGGCGAATCCGAGGCCGAACTCGCCGTGGGTTTCCGGGGTGGTGGTCAACGGCACCTTCAGCGGCGCACCGAACCCCGCGGCGACCGGCACGTCGGAACAGCCGCACAGATCGAGGATCCACCGCGAATTGCGGGACGCCTGGCACACGGTGGTGTTGCCGGCGGTGGTGGTCACGGCGGCGAGCTCGATCTCACCCGCCCGATGCAGTCCGGCGAGGTAGATCAGGGCGAGCATGTCGTCGATGCCGGTGTCGACGTCGGCGACGAGGCGGCGGATTTCGGTCATGCGCCAACCCTAGCCACCCGCGGCGAACCGGCGCCCGAACAGCGCCCGACCGGTGCCCCGACCGGCCCCGGGCCAGTGCACGACCGGCACCGGACCAACGCCCAGTCCTCTTGCCTCGCGAGAGCTACGTCGCAAGCGCCGGAACGGTGACGGCGGACCGTCGTGAAGCGGGACGGATCTTGCGGAACAACGCCGTCAACCCCATGCCCAACACAGCGGTGACCACGATCGCACCACCCGGGCGGACGTCGACGGAGTAGGAGATGACCAGGCCGGTCATGGTGTACACGACGCTCGCCGCAATCGACAGCCAGAACGCCTGGGCGTAGCTGCGCGCGACAATCAACGCCGTCGCCACCGGCAACACCATCAGCGACACCACCAGCAACGCACCGATGACCTTCACCGCCAACGCAACCGTGATCGCGGCCAGGGCGGTGAACACGGCGTTGACCACTCCGACGCGATTGCCGGCCAGACGCGCCAAAATTGGGTCGACGACCATGTCCAGCAAACTGCCGTAACACACCACGCTCGTGGCCACGACCAGCGCGAACACCACGGCGGTGAGCCAAACATCGGCCTCGGTGACCGCCGAAATCGAACCGAAGAGGTACGAGTCGAACGAGCGCCCCGACGGCGCCAAATCCGACAGGATCACCGCCACGCCGAGCCCCGCGCTCAGCGTCACGGCCGTGGCCATGTCGCCGTAGTGCGGAAAACGCTTGCGGATGCCCTCGATGACGAACGCACCGAGCACCGCCACCGCGATCGCGCCGATGACGGGATTGAAGCCGGCGATGAGGCCCAGCGCGACACCCGCCAACGACGTGTGCGACAACGCGTCGCCCATCATCGACGTCCGCCGGTTGACCATCACGATGCCGATCAGCGGAATGGCGATGGCCAATATCAGGCCGACGACGAGGGTGCGGCGCACGAAAGCGAATTCGACGATCAAATCAAACATGGCGCAGCAGCCCTTCCTCCATCACGTACACCGAGTCCACGTTCATGTGCCCGGTCACGGTCTCCAGTTCGTGACTGACCATGACGATGGTCAGCCCGTTCTCGTCCCGCAGGCTCTGCAGCTGCCGGAGGAATCCGGCCAGGCTTTGCTTGTCGACGCCCACCGTGGGCTCATCCAGGACGAGGAGCCCCGGATCGTCGACGAGAGCACGGGCGATGAGGACGCGCTGCTGCAACCCGCCGGACAGCTCGCCGAAGGGCACGCGCGCATACTCGCCCAGGCCCATGTGGTCGAGCAGTTCGTCGGCGCGTTCGTAGTGGCGGCGGCGCGGAATCTTGACGAAACCGAAGTCGCGGGCCAGTCCCTGGACAACGAGCTCCCGGGAGGTGATCGGGAACGAAATCTTGTTGACGACGTTCGTCTGGGGGACGTAGCCGATGCCGCTCAGGCTGCGCCGGTTCGGCGCCCCGGTGCCGGCGAACGTCTCCTCCCCGAACAGCCGGACGTCGCCCGCCGTCGGACGGTTCTGGCCGATCAGGATCTTCAGCAGCGTCGACTTGCCGCAGCCGTTTTCGCCGGTGAAGGCGGCCACCTCGCCCGGCGCGACCGTCAAATCGACGCCGCGCAGGACGGGGAACGCACCGTAGGCGAACTCGACGCCGCGGGCCTCGATGACCGGACCCGCCGACGTTTCGCTAATGCTCATGACAACTTTCCCACACGCTATTTCGGTGATTCATGCACTTTCGGTGGCACGCTATTTCAGTGACTCGTACAGGTTTTCCAGGTTCATCCGCATGAAGTCCACGTAGCCGAGGCCGTCCACGTCGGATTGGCCGACTTCCGACGGATCCACGTACTCCA
The DNA here is from genome assembly GCF_001807025.1 of Corynebacterium sp. HMSC11E11. Classification (NCBI taxonomy): domain Bacteria; kingdom Bacillati; phylum Actinomycetota; class Actinomycetes; order Mycobacteriales; family Corynebacteriaceae; genus Corynebacterium; species Corynebacterium sp. HMSC11E11. The sequence continues at coordinate 60,056 of NZ_KV787170.1, forward strand.
TCGACGCCAACGGCAGGGTGCGGCCGCCGACCTCGTCGGCGATGGTCTTCGCCGACTTCTCCTCCTGGCCGTACTCGTAATAAATGATCTCGATGTCCATCGCGCGGACGGTGCGGATGGTGGTGATCAACGAACGCAGCGACGGCGCATCCGTCGAGGTCAGACCCTGCACCGGGTGCTGCGTCAGCTCGAAGTCGCGCGCCAGGTAGCCGAAGGCGTTGTGGCCGACGACGAAGTCGCGGCGGGAGACGGTCTTGAACCGCTCCCTGTACTCGGCCTCCAACGTGGTGATCGAGCTGACGAACGTGCCCTTCTGACGGCGAATCTCGTACTCGTCGTCGGGACGCAGCTCCACGAGCCGCTCGGCGATGGCGTTGGCGTAGCGTTTCGCATTGATCGGCGACATCCACGAATGCGGATCGAAGGAAATTTCGTCGGTGGCGGAGGATCCGCCCTCGATGACCGGCTGCATGACCAAAGGCTCGCGGTCCTTGTAAAGGTCATAGGACAAAATGTCCTCGCTGACGCGATCGGCCACGAACACCCACTCCCCGTCGTCGGGCACCGTGAACGTCACTTCACCCGACTCGTGCCCCATGCCGATGGAGTAGGCCCGATCCGGCTCGACGTCGATGTTGCGCCGCTGCGACACCGCGTCACCGGTTTCGCCGAGCGCCGCGCGACCCCGTTCCACGAGCTCCTTCTGCGAGGCATCCCCGTCCCTCGGGAAGAACGCCACCCGCATGGAGTCCTCGTGAGTGTGACCGAAGACGATCGAGTACGTCTCCCCCGCCTGCAAGGGGGTCGACGCCATGTACTGGAACTCGCCGAGCGCCGCCGCCCCTTTGTAGGTGATGAGCTCCACGTAATCGGAGAGGTTCAGCACCGGCACATGCGGCACGGCCTCTCTGACCTGCGGCAACCACGGCTCGAGGTTCGCGCCGTTGACCACCAGCAGGTCCGCCCGGGAGAGTTTCTGAATGTCCCGCGGCGTCGGCTCCCACAGATGCGGTTGCCCGCCGACCGTCATGAAACTGCGGACCTCCGCAATGTCCCCGGCGACGTTCGCCACGATGTCGGCGACCGGGAAGAAGGAGCCGTAGATCAGCGGACGCTCGTCGGCGGACTCGTCGGAAAGCGCGGATTCACCGACGCCGGCGGCATCACCGCCCGCATTCTGCGCCGGAGGGGCGGCGCACGCGGCCAGAAGAATGGCCGCGACGACCCCCGCCACCACGACGAAAAGGCGCCGGGCGGCGGGAACGAGTGCGCCGGAGATTCCGGCGAAGAGCGGTCGAATGGTGCTCGGCATCGTTGAAACCACGTCTCGGGGAGCTGGGGGATCTAGTGGATCTGGGGGGATCTAGTGGTCGTGGTGGACCACGGACTCGACGATCTGGTCCTCGGTTGCGGTCTCCGGATCCACGAACGTCGGGTACCAATCGTCGGACTGGCCCTGCATGGCCGGGTCGAGGATCTCCTCGATGCTGCTGCCGTAGCGCATGTGGAAGTGCGCCAGGGCCTCCTCGCCGTGCAGCGGCATCAGGGCGATGTACTCGTGGTCGGCGTCACCCTCGGCCTTGAAGATGAACCAGGTGAACTCGTGCTGGTCGGTCTTGACGTCGAGGGCCTTGTCGAAGGTGTACTTCACGGCCTCCTCGCCCGGATTGTCCAGGTCCATCGCGGACTTCACGAAAGTGATCTCGTCCTCGTCGACGACCAGCGCCTCGAAGTCGGCGCCGCGGCTCTCCTCCAGTTCGGCGAGCATCTCGTCGGTGGTCTCGCCGTGCTCCTCGGCCGCCTCGTCCATGGCCTCCCGGACGAAGTCCTCTCCGAAGTAGGAGTTGAAGCCGCGGAAGGAACCGTTCCAGTCGGACAGTGAAGCCTTCTTGGTGCTCTCGGTCACGCCCTCGCCGTACTCCGAGGCGGTGGCGGCCTCCGAGGCGGTTTCCGATGCCATTGCGCTTGCCGACGACGCGGCCTCCGAGGCGGTCGACGCGGCATCGGGGGTGTCGTCGCCGGAACAAGCGGCCAGCGTCAGCGACGTGGTGACGACCAGGCCCGCGATGACGGACGAGAACTTCTTGGCGTGCATGTGCGTACTCCTTGTTGAAAATCGAAGCAGAGATCGAACAAAGGCACCGCTAACTCACTGCATAACGTTTGCCTAGCCTTGCCTGACAACGGGGGTGGCGTGAGGCCCGGCCAGCCACCCGAGTTCGTCCGGCAACCCGGCCCCCTGAACCGCTCCGTCAAACCACCCGAAAACTCGAAAGCCGAGCCCGGCGCACCCTCGACGGGGCACGCGAGACTCGGCCATGGCCGGTTTTCGGGGTTGGACGCCGGCACCTCAGCGCCGTGGCGGAACCGGAAAAAGGATGGTCGTCCGGGAGTTACCCCTCGTACTTCTCCGGCAGCTCGCCGCGATATGCGTAATCCGAACCATCCCAGTAGAACGGCACCGGAACGTTGTACTGATCCGCGAACGCCAGAGGATCACCGGATTCCAGGAATGCCTTCGTGTCGTGGACGCCCACCTCGACTTCGTCGGCGCGGAAGAACCCCGATCGGACTCCCCGCCATCGACGGTCGGCCTGGGCGCACCTTCACGCTCTCAACATACCGGGGCGCTGCGACCAGCTGACTAGCTGTCCATCACGTCGTTGATCACGATGGTCTGATCACGGCCCGGGCCGACGCCGACGTACGAGATGCGGGCACCCGAAAGCTCCTCCAGGCGATTCAGGTAATCCTTCGCCTTCTCCGGCAGCTCGTCGAACGTGCGGCAACCGGTGATGTCCTCGTCCCACGCCGGCATCGTCTCGTAAATCGGAACGGCATGGTGGAACTCCGACTGCGTCAGCGGCATCTCGTCGTGGCGCACCCCGTCGACGTCGTAAGCCACGCAGATCGGAATCTCGCCGATGCCGGTGAGCACGTCCAACTTGGTCACGAACAGATCCGTGAAACCGTTCACCCGCGCGGCATAACGGGCCAGCACCGAGTCGTACCAGCCGCAGCGGCGCTTGCGGCCCGTGTTGACTCCGACCTCGCCACCGGTGGTCTGCAGGAACTCGCCCCACTTGTCGAACAGCTCCGTCGGGAACGGGCCCGCACCCACCCGCGTGGTGTACGCCTTGATGATGCCCAACACGCTGGTGATCTTCGCCGGACCGATGCCCGAACCCACGCACGCGCCGCCGGCCGTCGGATTCGACGACGTCACGAACGGGTAGGTGCCGTGGTCGACGTCGAGCATGGTCGCCTGGCCGCCCTCCATGAGGACGTGCTTGCCCTCGTCGAGCGCCGTGTTCAGCTCGTACTCCGCGTCGATGATCATCGGGCGCAGCCGATCGGCGTAGCCCATGAAGTACTCGAAAACCTCGTCCGGGTCGATCGCGCGACGGTTGTACAGCTTGACCAGGATCTGATTCTTCTGCGCCAACGCCGACTCGATCTTCTGGCGCAGGATGGACTCGTCGAGAATGTCCTGCACGCGCAGGCCGACGCGACCGACCTTGTCGGAGTAGGTCGGGCCGATGCCGCGACCCGTCGTGCCGATCGCCCGCTTGCCCAGGAACCGCTCCGTGACGCGGTCCAGGGTCTGGTGGTACGGGGCGACCATGTGGGCGTTGCCGGAAATGCGCAGGCGGGAGGCGTTCGCACCACGGGCCTCGAGGCCGTCGATCTCATCGAACAGCGCCTCGAGATTGACCACGCAACCATTGCCGATGATCGGCAGCGCGTTCTCCGACAGCACCCCGGCGGGCAGCAGCTTCAGCTCGTACTTCTCGCCGCCGACGACGACCGTGTGGCCTGCGTTGTTGCCGCCGTTGGGCTTGACCACGTAATCCACGCGGCCGCCGAGGATGTCGGTCGCCTTGCCCTTGCCCTCGTCGCCCCACTGTGCGCCCACCACGATGATTGCGGCCATGCCATTCACTCCAACAAGTCGGTTGATAAAACCCCCGGCTAGTGTAGTCGCATGCGGATTCTGGTGTTGCGATGCGGTGTCGGCGACATGCCCCTCCTGCCCGGGCGGCGTGACTTGGCGTTCCTCGACGACGTCGCAAAGCAAGTCCTGCCGCACGACGACAATCCCACGCCCGACGAAATCGCCAAAGGCAAGGAAGTCCCCCACCTCGGTGCCCCGCGGCCCGCGCCGCAGCGTCCGAGCGAACCGGTGCGCGTCATCGTCGTCGGGCCCGACGCGTCGCTGGCGGCGGTGGTCACCCACCTGATGCGCCGCAACCTGCTGTGGTTCGAGGTCGCGCACGTGCCCACCGCGCCGTCGCCCGCCGCGACGAACTGGGGCGTCGAAGGTTCCGGCGCGCATGGCCTGTCCATGGCGGAGGCCGAGTCCCGTCCCGTGCGCCCCGTGCCGTTGATCCGCGACGACACCGGCCAGGCGATCGTCGGGTTCGCGCTGCTCACCGAGCCGGGCATCGAGGGCACGTCGTCGCGTGGCGGCCTGCACGGCGAGGTGTGGGTCGACAGCGTCGAGTTGTTCTCCGGCGTCGCGCACGGCGTTCAGGTTCGTCCCCTGCCGGACGCGCCGGGGCTGGTCGCGGCCGAGTTGCCGCCGCCTCCGCAGCGTCGTCGCGGGTTGTTTCGCACGATGCTTTCCGACGACGACGGCCTCACCGACATGGCCGGAAACCCCCGCGCGCTCCATGAACCGGTGACGGGCCGGGCAGTGCAGGCGGGAGGCCCAGGGTTCCGGTACGTCCGTGACGGCGTCGAGGCCAAGAAGCCGCGGGAGAAGACCACCATCTACCGACATCTGCTCGATTTGCAGCTGGTCCGGTAGGCGGCCGGGGCAGCCACCCCACAACCGTGCGCCGCAGCACCCTTACCCTCACCCTCCGCCGCAGCGTCCCCCGCCCCGCCACCGATGCGCCCGCCGGCGAATACGACAAATGCAGCCTCACACCAGGTGAACGACGGTAAATGCCCAGGACGCAAAAACACGAGGCTGCATTTGTCGAGCAACGCCCCCGCGGGGCCCGGATTCGCCGGGGCGGCCGCACCTATCGGGGCGAGATCGGCCCGCCGGCGGGGGCGCGGGGCGCGGATTCGCTGGGGCGGCCGCACCTATCGGGGCGAGATCGGCCCGCCGGCGGGGTCAGTCCCCGTCCTCGTCGAGATCCCACACCTCCGGCGGCATCGCCGGCCGCGGCACCGTCGGAGGCAACGCGGCCACCGCCGACAAACGCGACAGACCGCACACCTGCAGCAAGTCGACCACGAGCGACCGGCACTGCGCGAAAATCACCACCTCCGACAACGACGCATCCTCCACGACCGACGGACGCATCCGGGCCGCGAGAATCCGCAGCTCCCGAATCGCCGCCTCGGGCGTCACCGGCTCCGCATCCTCCTCGCCCGACACCGCCGCGAACGTCGCCGTCTTCGAATCATCATGCGGCAGTTCCCCCCACTCGGGGATCTCGGCGAGAGACGGGGCGTCGTCAAGCAACCTGCGAACCGTATGCGCCGACTGGCTGACCCCCATCACCAGCGCGATCAACTCGTCGGACGCGGTGACGTTGTCCTCCGTCGCCGTCATCGCCCGCCGCGCCAGAACGCGAATGTTGCGCAACGCATTGTCCACCGGATGCACCAGCCGCGCCAACGACCGGAACTGCCGGCGGTGACTCCACAGCAACGGCGACAACTGCACCTGCTCGACGCCATCGGCGACGGTCCGGTCCATCAACGTCACATCCGCCTGCGACGCCCGCGCCACCTGCAAACCCGCCCGGATGCGATCGGCATCACGATCCTCCAGCCCACGGGCGACGTCGTAGAGGACGTCGGCGCCCAAATCCAGCACCGTCGCCACCGTCCGGCGGGCCTCCGACACCGGATTACGCGGAATCAACGCCATGACCACCACACCGATGAGACCGCCCACCAGGGCGTCGATCATCCGGTCGTAGGCCAGCGTCGACCCCGGCGGCATGATCGTCGCGATGAGCACCGCCGACGACGCCGCCTGATTGACCACCAACGGCCCGCGGCCGACGAACACGCCGATGATCATCGCCACCAGCACGCCGACCGTCAGCTGCCACACCCCCGGGCCCAACACCGAGAAAATGACGTCGCCCACGCCGACGCCCAACGCCGCGCCGAGCACCAGCTCCAGCGAAAACTTCAGGCGCGGCCCCTCGACCATGACGTTGAGGCCGATGAACGCCGCCATCGGCGCGAAGAACGGATTCTCGTGGCCGAGGACGTCCAGCGCGAACCAGTACGCCAGGCCCGCGGCCAGCGCCGCCTGGATGACCAGCAGCCACCGCGTGCGCAACCGCTCAACGCCATGGAGGAACCGGGTGCGCGGGCGCATGCGGCGGCGCAGCGCCATCGCGGCGCGGGACGCCGGGTGCCGCAACGCCTCCAGGTACTCGGTGGCGTCGAGGCCGACGTCGCGCGGGGTGCGGCGGTCGTACCCGCCGTGGTCGTCGCCGGTGATCACAGGTTCGTGGCGGCCACCGCGGACTGGTCGCAATCCTGCAGCAGGGCGAGGCAGCGGTCGTATTCGTCGTCCTCGCCGATGGCGCGGGCGGCCTTCGCCAGCGCCGAAATCGCCCGCAGGACGCCGCGGTTGGGTTCGTGCGACCACGGCACGGGGCCGAAGCCCTTCCAGCCGTTGCCGCGCAGCAGGTCGAGGCCGCGGTGGTAGCCGGTGCGGGCGAAGGCGTAGGCGGTGACGTCTTCGCCTCGGCCCAGCGCCGCTTCGGCGAGGTCGGCCCAGGCGGCGGAGTCGCGCGGGCAGATGCGGATGACTTCGTCGGCGGGCTTGCCGGCGGCGCGGGCGGCGTCGGCGTCGGCGAAGGCGGGCAGGTGCACCGGGGGCGGCGCCATCATGTCGTTGAGCTTCATGTCGACCACTATGCCAGCGCCGACGGGCCGACGAGGGCGGCGACGATCCGGCTGTGGACGATAGATGCGGCACAGCTGTAGACAACCCGCATCACCAGTTGATGTTTTTCTGCCGATCAGTAAAATCATCTACGTCATTCAAATCATCTGCACGCGGCTCACGGCCCACTTCCTCCACCATCTCCGCATCATTCACCTCATCATTTAAAGAAGGCTTCTCATGCACACCACCGAACTGCGCGCGACTGCGGTCGAGACCACCGAACTCTCCGAGCTGCGAGCGTTCGCGCAAGCACTGCCTCAATCCCAGCTTCGCGTCATTCTGGAAAGCCTGGCTGCGAGTGTCGAAGCTGGCGAAGACCTGGCCCTTCTCGAGCTGAGCTCGGAGTTCACCCCCAATGAGGCGGCGAAACGCCTGAATGTGAGCCGTTCGTTCTTGATCAAGCTCATGGACGCGGGTGAACTCCCCTTCCATCACGTTGGACGCGATCGCCGCATCCTGGCCCGCGACATCGTCGCTTTTCAGAAGCAGCGCGAAAGCGACACTCGCCACTTCGTCGAACAGCGCTCACGACATCGGGATGCTCGCGCAGCAGCCATCAACGAGATGATGGACCTGGTGTAAGGACCAACTCCCGAGGAGCGATCCGCAGCACCCGATACCATCATCTCCATGAGTGTCATGCGCCGCCCACGCCCTACCCTCCGCGTTATCCGAGAGGACCTCACGGAGGGCTGGGAAGACCCGGGGATCCGCAGCCTCGCACCCAACGAACTTAGCCCCCTCGCGGACTTGCCCCATCCATTGCTTCGCTCCATCTCCGACCACTGCGCAGATCTTGATGACGTCAGAGAAGCGGGCAAAGGCTGGATCCGGTCCACCCCTCCAGAGTTCCGTTTGCGCGAGATCCGCATGAGCCAGTACAGGGCTGGCATTTGGGTGGATGATGGTGGGACACCTTGGATTTGCACGACCGGGCTCGCCAAAGGCAACCACGAGGACTACGAAGACTTTTACCGTGTTCTCGAGCGCACCCTCAAAAACGATGGACCAAGAACGCTTCGACCAACCGACGAAGATCGCCTCTTGCTCAAACGGGAATGGGTTGCCGAGACACTGACCAAGCACGAACTTCGGCTTCAACGCGAGATCACCGCAGCTCTCCACGAGTTGACCGATGACAACGGCGGCGATCGTAGACTCCAGGTCCCCAACCCCCTGCACGAGATCAATCCCGAAAAGCAACCGAACGAAAAGCTATTCGAGATGCAGATTTCCATCGCCTTCGACGAGAAGTTGGGCAGCGTCGAAATCACCGCGAATTTCGTCGGGGACGTGCACTCTCAAGCGGGACGATCACTCAAAGCCCATGCCCTTTTGACCATTGAACGGCACGAAAACCCGAGGGTCACGGTGTACAAGGAGTTCCACGAGTTCATCATCGAGATCGAACCGTGGTTGCGGCATTTGGCGGACTTGGAAGGACTCAATGCGCGTTGCCAGGCGGTAGACACCCTTCCACCGCAGTCCTCACATTTCCTGCACAAGCCCGATATCGCGGACGGAACGGTCAACGGCGGCGCCCGACGCACCCTGTGCGGAATGTTCATCGTTCCGTTGAAGGATCCCGGAGACCTTCCCGTGTGCCCCAAGTGCGCGGAGTGGCACGCCTTGCTCCCTGAGTAGCCGGGGGCGTCAGGTGCGGGCGAGGATTTCCACGGCGACGGCGAGGTCTTCCCAGCTCATGCCGGCGGTCTTGAACACGATGGGCGCATCGGCGGCGGCGAGTTCCCGCGCCAGGCCTTGCTTGACGACGACGTCCCGGAACTCCGTCCAGTCGCCCCGTCGCAGATGGCCTTCTTCGACGGCGAGCAGCACGTCGCCGCATTCGGTTTCGGCGACGTGGCCGTCTTCGACGATGACGCGGGCGCGGCGCATCAATTCGCCGGGGAGCTCGCGCTTCTCGGGATGGTGGGCGCCCATGGCGACGACGACGGCATGGTCGGCGACGTCGGCGTCGTCAAGCACGGGCTCCGACGCCGAGGTGGCGCAGACGATGAAATCCGCGTCCGCCGGGAGTTCCGTGGCCACCGTGTGCGGCACGTCGCAGTCGATGTCGCGCGGGGTGCGGACGACGAAGGTGACGTCGACGCCCTCGCCATCCGGCCCCTCGCCGAACAGCTCCACCGCGCCGAGCGCATGGTGGACGGCCTGGGGGCCGGAGCCGACGATGGCCACCCGCAGCGGCCGGTCGGAGTCGTGCCGCGCCGCCACGATCTCCAGCACGCCGGCGAACGACACCGCCGGGGTGCGCACGTCCGTCAGGGCGGGCCCGTCGATCAGGGCGACGGGGGCCAACGACGGGCCGTCGAAAAGCAGGTACGCGCCTTGGATCCACGGGTCGCCGCCGACCGTGAGCAGCTTGACGCCGGCATGGTCCCGCGACGTCGACGGCATCCACAGCAACTGGCCGCCGGAGGGAACGTCGGCACCGCCGCGCGGAATGTCCGCCGCCGGGTCGAGCCCGTCGAGCAGAGCCTCGCGCAGCACGTAGGCCGCGCGGCCGACGGTCATGGCGGAACGCACCGCATCGGAATCGATTACTCGCATGAGGACCCCTTCCCCGGGTTCGACGAAAATCCGGAGCCTTCGGAATCGAGCTTCCGGCGGGCGTCATCGCCCACGCGGGCGGCGGCCTCCATGAGCATCCACCCCGACAACTGCACCGACAGGTCGCGCTCGCGGATGGCGCCCTCGCGCACCGCGCCGGCCACCGACGCCGCCACCAGGCCACCGGCCTGCGGGAACGTCGCGTCCTTCGTCCAATCCGCCGGGAACAACGGCAGACCATCGACTTCGAGACGGTGCTGCCACGCGCTGTTGGCCGTCGCCAGCACCAGACGGCGGGCGATGCGGGAGGCCGCGCGATCGGTGCGACCATCCGCCGGCAGCCGCACCGCCGCATCCGCCATGTAACGCATGAGAATGCCGTTGAACAGGCCGCCGTCGCCGCCACCGCCGCCCTTGATCACGCCCTCCGGCGTCGCCATGTCCTTGGCCACCGAATGGATGAGGGTGTGCAGGCGCGTCAGGTACCGCGTCGACGCATCCCGGTCGCCGCGTTCGCGCAGGGCCAGGGCGACCTCCAGGCACGCGCCGATCATGACGCCCTGGTTGTACGTGTACCGGCCGCGCTCGACCTCGACGCCGCCCATGGACAGACGCTCGCCGTCGAGGATCAGCCCCGAATCGTCGACGAGGTTGTCGAAGACCCAGTCCACCAGCGCACAGGCCTCGTCCAACCGGCCCGCACGCGCGAAGGCGATGGCCGCCGGGCCGTTCGACGGCACGTTGAAGAACACGTCGCCCTCCCGCCACGGCAGCACGCCCGTCGACGGGTCGATGCCCTCCACCAGGGCATGCAGCAGCCGCCGCGTGGTGCCGCGCGCACCCCGACCGAGCTGCCCGGCGCGCCCCAGGGCCAGCACCATCCACGCGCGGTCGTCGTAGTACTTGTTCGACGCCAGCGGCGACAGGTTGCGGAGGCGGATGCCGCGGATCGTCGCCTGCACCGCCTTCGACTTCTCCCGCGACGGCACGCGCAGGGCGGCGTCGATGAGGCAGTCGAGGTAATGCGCCTGCCACCAGTAATGCCAGGTGAAAAACGCCTTGTGCGCCACCGGGGCGGGCCACGACGGCACCGCCAGGTTCGTGCCCGGCAGCCCCCACAGACGGGCCGCATGCCGGTCCCGGATCGCCTGCTCCGCGACATCGGCGCGGTAGGCCCAGTTTTCGGCCTCCGCGGGGGACATTCTGGTCACCACGTGGCACTCCTCTCCGGTCAATTCACGCTCATACTACGTGTCCGCCCGGATTCACCACGCGTCTTCGAGGTGCGCATGCGTTCGAATCCACGCATGCATGACGATCCCCGCCGCGACCCCGGCGTTGATGGACCGCGTCGACCCGAACTGGGCGATGGACACGGTCATGTCGGCGGCCCGCCGCGCCGTGTCGGTCACGCCCGGCCCCTCCTGCCCGAACAGCAGCAGGCATTCGCGCGGCAGCTCGGCGGTCTCCAGCGGCACCGATCCGGGCACGTTGTCGACGGCGATGACGGCCAGGCCTTGGTCGCGGGCCCAGGCGACGACCTCGTCGACGGTGTCGTGGTGGTGCAGGTGCTGGTAGCGGTCGGTGACCATCGCGCCGCGCCGGTTCCAGCGTCGCCTGCCGACGATGTGCACGGCCGCCGCGGCGAAGGCGTTGGCGGTGCGTACGACGGTGCCGATGTTGGAGTCGTTTTCGAAGTTCTCGATGGCCACGTGCAGCGGATGGCGGCGCGCGTCGATGTCGGCGACGATCGCCTCCCTCGTCCAGTAGCGGTAGGCGTCGACGACGTTGCGGCGGTCGCCGTCGTCAAGAAGCTCCGGGTCGTATTTCGGGTCCTCCGGGCGCGGCTGGCCGGGGTGTTCCTCTTCCCATGGGCCGACGCCGACGCGCGGCCGACCCCACTCGGTGGGGCCGGGGGCGGCGTCGGCGGGCGGGTTGTCCGCGGTCACTTCCGACCGAGCTCGAGGATGCCGTCGACGAGCAGCAGCTGGGCGGCGGTGTAGGTGTCCATGACGCCGGCGTCCAGGAGCTTGCCGACGACGCCCTCCTCCCCCACCAGCGCGCGCAGCATGAGCAGCGCGTCGGAGACGAGGAAGAGATTGCCGCCGTGCCCGATGCCGAAGCGCGGGTCGGTCTTGGCCAGATCTCCACCGGGCTCGACGTCGGCGGACAGGCCGTCGACCAGGGTCGAGTCGTCGCCAAGCATGGAGGTGCCGGCGAGCAGGAAACCGTAGCCGGCGGCGGCCGGCAGCAGGTCGGGGCGGGTCACCGCCGCGCCCACCGTCGACGCGGCCCACAGCGGGTAGCGCGTCAGGGCGCGGAAACGGTTGGGGCGGGCGCCGGCGTCGTGGAGCAGCGCGATGTACGCCAGCTGGTTGCCCGTGAACGCTGCGGCGCCCTTGTTCAGGTCGTTCTTGCGCGGCATGAGCACGAGGTCGCCGACCCAGCCGGCGGTCAGGCCGATGAGCAGGCCGGCGGTCACGGCGGGCCGGGTTTCATGGCGGCGGCGCACGACGGAGGCGGCCAGCAGCGGCATGAGCAGCGTCTTCGACACCTTGCGGGACTTTTCCGCGCCCAGCGCCGAGGACACGACGTTGACGGCCGCGGCACCGACGTAGGCGGCGCGCTCGGGCTCGCGGGTCGCGCGGGACACGGCGGCGACCAGCGCGCCGGCGCCCTCGATGGTGCGGCGGACCGCGGCCTGTTTGAAGGTTTCGGTGCCGGTCTTTCCGGTCGTGGCGGCCATGTCTACTCCAATCCCAGGTCGGTGAGGCCGAGCAGGAAGCGGTATTCCAGCCCCTCGGCGCGGATGACGTCGGCGGCGCCGGTGTCGCGGTCGACGACGGTGGCCACGCCCGCGACGTCGGCGCCGGCGTCGCGCAGGGCGGCGACGGCGGTCAGCGGCGAGTTGCCGGTCGTGGTGGTGTCCTCGACGACGAGGACCTTCTTGCCCACGATGTCCGGGCCTTCGATGCGGCGCTGCATGCCGTGCTTCTTGGCTTCCTTGCGCACAACGAACGCGTCGATGGGGCGGCCGGCGGCGTGCATGACGGAGGTGGCCACCGGGTCGGCGCCGAGGGTCAGGCCGCCGACGGAGACGTAGTCCCAGTCGGCGGTGAGTTCGCGCAGCAACTCGCCGATGAGGCCGGAGGCCTTGTGATGCAGCGTCGCGCGGCGCAGGTCGACGTAGTAGTCGGCTTCCTTGCCCGACGACAGCGTCACGCGGCCGTGGACGACGGCCAGCTCCTTGACCAGTTCGGCGAGTTCCGCGAGTTTCGTTGCGTCTACCTGGGGGTTGTTCATGACCGGTCGTCCTTTTCTGCTTCTGTTTCTGCTTCGGCTGCCGCGTCCGCGTCTGGTGCGGTGGCCGCGTCGGTGGTCGTGTCGGTTGCCGTTTCGGTTTCGCCCGCCGCGTCGTCGGCCGCGTCGTCGGTCGCGTCGCCGAAGATCCCCGCGGGGCCGGAGTCCGGGCGGATGATGCGCCCGCCGGTGACGGTGGCCCGGCTGTGTTCCGGGTCCTCGCCCAGGGCGGGCAGGTCGGCGCCGGATTCCCCGAGGTCCCGGAAGTCACCGTCGCCCATTCGCTTGCCGACGGATCGCGTGGGCGTTTCCAGCGGGTGGTCCGAGGCGGTCGGAGGCGTCCAGGCGGGTGCTTCCTCGGCGGGTTCGGCGACCGCCGTGGCCGGGGTCGGGGTCGTCGCGGCCGAGGGGTCTGGCAGGGGGCGCAGGTGCCCCGGGGCCGCGGTGTCGGCGCCGGCTGCGCGGGCGACGTCGTCGGCCGTCGGGCGGGTGGGGTCCCGGTGGGCGGCATCGAGTTCGCCGATGGATCCCGGCGACGGGGGCAACCGGCGGGCGATGTCGCCGAATCCGGCCAACGGCTTCAGCGCCGCGTCCCATTCGCCGGGGCCGGAGCCGTCGGCGAACGCGGCGATGGCCCATTCGCCCTCCGCCCATACGGCGGTGATGGACTCCGGGATGTCGCGCAGCACGCGGTGCGCGCGGGAGTCGAAGATGCGGTGGATGACCTCGGGGTCGGTGGCGGAGACGGTCACGTCGTCCTCCACCCCGACTTCGGGCAGGTCGGTGCGGCCGTCGCGGGAGAATTCCATGATCTCGTCGGAGGGCACCGGGCGGCGCAGCGCCAGCAACGTCACCCCGCCGATGTCGCACAGGTGCATCTCGCGGCCGTGGGCGAAACCGCTGACCACGTCGCGGGCGTCGCCCTCGGGCACGCGGCTCCACCACGACGCGATTTCAGTGTCGATCTTGCTGAAGTCTGCATTGCGGTCCAGCGCCCACGCCTTGCGCGCCCGGCGCGCCGCCAGCCCGCCCAGCGGACCGAGGTGCCGGAGATCGGCCCGGGTGGGAAACCTCGGCACGAACGACGGGCGCAAACGACGGCGGGGTGCGGCGGCGGGCTCGTCGCCGAGATCCAGGGGCTCATCGTCGGGGTCGGTGGACTCGGCCACGTCAGACTCGGCCCCGGACGCCTCTTCGGGAGCGGTCTCCGGCTCCGCCTCTACCGCGGTCTCCGGCTCGATGTCCGTGTCACGCTCGAGCTCAGGCGCAGCCGCAGTCTCGGGCTCGGGCCCCGACTCAGCCTCGTCCTCGGTCTCTGTGTCAGCCTCGATCGCGGTCTCGGGGTCGGGTTCGATCTCCGCTTCGCGCTCGACTTCGGACTCAACTCCGGCCTCCGTCACGCTCGCGGTTTCGGGCTCGGCCTCGACTTCCGTTTCGACTTCCACCTCGGACCGGTTCGCGCCAGTCTCCCCCGTCTCCGGCGTCTCCTCCGCCTCCGGCGTCTCCTCCATCTCCCCCGACCCGGAGGCCGTCTCCGCAGACACGGGCGCAACGTCGTCACGCGACGACGCGCCGGACCTGCGGCGCGAATCCAGGACGAACAACGCCGCCCCCGCGCACAGCAGCGCAATCCCGAGGAGAATGAAGAGATAAGTCATCGTGGGAACAGTCTATGCCGCTCCCTCACAGGCGGACGATGGGCCGCGCCGGATCACCCGCCCACTTCGACCAACCGCCGACGAACAACGACGCACCCGGCAAACCCGCATGGTGCATCGCCTGAACGAACAACGACGCGTGCAGACCCGAACCGGAGTACACGGCGACTTGCTCACCCGACGTCACGCCGATCTCGCCGAGCAACGCGCGGATCTCCTCCGCAGGCAGGAACACGCCGTCCTTCTGCAGCGCACGGGCCGGAAGGTTCACCGCGCCCGGGATGTGGCCGGCCTGCAGATCCAGCCGCTCGGCGCGGCCCTGGAAACGCGCCGGCTCACGGGAATCGACGAGGATGCCCTTGTCCGGCCACGCGGCGACCTCGTCGACGTCGATGACCGGCAGGTTTCCCTCGGTGACGGTCATGTCGCCCGGCTGGGGCAGATTGCCCGGTCCGCCGGCGGTGGCGAAACCCTCGGCCTCCCACGCCCGCAGACCCCCGCCGAGCACCTTGACGTCCTTGATGCCGGCCCACGTCAGAATCCACCAACCGCGCGACGCCAGCAGACCATCGCCCTTGTCGTAGAGGACCACCTCGTGGTCGTCGGTCAGGCCCCACCGGTCGACGGCGTCCTGGACTCGCGCCAGCTCCGGCAGCGGGTTGCGGCCATTGGCCCGGTCCGGGATGCCGACCAGGTCATACGTCGGATCGCAGAACAGCGCCAGGGGAATGTGCGCCATGGTGTAGTGGTCGTAGGACGACCGGTCGCGCGACCATCGGACGTCGATGACCGCGGTGCGGCGGCCGGATTGGATGCGACCGTGGAGATCCCGTGCGGAGATGCAGGTGCTCATACCGGAGAGCCTAGAGGCGAACCGCCGAATCCGCCGCGCCGCAAACGCACGGGCCGCTAACCTGGCGTCATGAACCACACGAAGCGCACCGCATTCATCTCGGGCGCGGCCCAGGGCATCGGCCGGCGCACCGCGGAGATCCTCCTCGACCGCGGCTGGACCGTGGGCGTGTACGACATCTCCGACGACGTCGCCTGGGCCGAGGGGCGGCCGGGCGCGGTGACCGGGCACCTGGACGTCCGCGACGCCGACGAGTGGCGCGAGGCGCTGCGGTCCTTCGCGGAGGCCGCGGGCGGCGGCATCGACGTGCTCGTCAACAACGCCGGCATTCTCTACGGTGGCGCGTTCGAGGACGCGGACACCGACGTCGACGAGCGCATCATCGACGTCAACGTCAAGGGCGTGGCCTACGGCGCGAAGCTCGGCCTGCCGTACCTGAAGGAGTCCCGGGGCCAGCTAATCAACCTGGCGTCGGCCGCGGCGATCTACGGCACCCCGGACATGGCGACGTACTCGGCGTCGAAGTTCGCGGTGCGCGGCCTGACGGAGGCCCTGGATTACGAGTGGCGCCCCCACGGCATCCGCGTCGCCGCGCTGTGGCCGTTGTACGCGGACACCGGCATGTTGGACGGGGTGGCCACCACCGGCACGTCGCGCCTGGGCATCCGCCTCACCGCCGATGACGTGGCCAAGGCGGTCGTCGACTGCATCGACGCCGGGTACCGCGACGGCGAACGCCACACCCCCAAGCCCGCCAAGATCCACTACCCGGTCGGCCTGCAGGCGAAGGTGCTGTTCGCCGGATCGTTCATGTCGCCGCCGTTCCTCACCCGATTCGTCAACGGCAAGCTGACCACGAAGCGCAAGATCGGGTTTTAACTGCGGTCGGTCCCGGTCGAGGGGCCGCCCCGGCCGATTACGGTCGGCTGGGCCGTGCCGTGCGGCGCCGCTTTACGACGCCCATCGCCTACGACAAGGGGCCGACGATCTCGCGGACGTGCTCGATCGCCCCGGCGAGGAACCCCTTGGCGAAACCGGGGTCGGTGACAATGGAAATGATGATGTCAAGCATCCGGACGTCCTTTCATCGCGTGGTCGACCACGAGAAGTAGCACGTGAAACGGATGAATCCGGGGAGCCACGGCCGTCCGTTCGAACGTGGCGGTGTTTCCGGACCGGTTGACGTTCACGGTGGAGAAGCAGGGGCGACGAAACGACGGGGCATGAGAAAGCGGGCCGGGTGCCTCCACCCGGCCCGCTTTCGCGTGCACTTCCAACATGCACTTCCAAACAGGTTCCCGGCTACTCAGCCGGGCGGCGGGCCGTCGTCAAGCAACGCACCCGCCGGCAGCCGCGCCAGCTACTCCGCGGTGCGCGGCTCACCGCTTTCGTCGTAGCCCACGATGCGCAGGCCCGGCTCGTCGGCACCCGCGTCCTCGGCCACGGTCACCGCAACACGATCACCGTCACGGACGTCACCGGCGAGCAGACGCTTGGCCAGCTCGTCCCCGATGGCCTTCTGCACCAGGCGACGCAGCGGACGGGCACCGTAGGCCGGGTCGTAGCCACGCTCGGCCAGCCAATCCAACGCCGCATCATCGACGTCGAGCACCAGACGGCGCGCCGCCAGCCGGGCCGCCAACTGCGCGACCTGAATGTCCACGATGCCGCGCAGCTGCTCCTTCGACAGGGCGTCGAAGATCACCACGTCATCGAGACGGTTGATGAACTCCGGCTTGAACGCCGCCTTCACCGCCGCCATCACCTCGTCGCGGCTGCCGCCGGCGCCCAGGTTCGACGTCAGGATCAGGATGGTGTTGCGGAAGTCCACCGTCCGGCCCTGCCCATCGGTCAAACGCCCCTCGTCCAGGACCTGCAGCAGCACGTCGAAGACATCCGGATGCGCCTTCTCCACCTCGTCGAACAGCACGACGGTGTACGGACGACGACGCACCGCCTCGGTCAGCTGACCACCGGCATCGTGACCGACGTACCCCGGAGGGGCACCGATCAGACGCGCGACGGAATGCTTCTCGCCGTACTCCGACATGTCGATGCGCACCATCGCACGCTCATCGTCGAACAGGAACTCCGCCAGCGCCTTCGCCAGCTCCGTCTTGCCGACGCCCGTCGGGCCCAGGAACAGGAAGGAACCCGTCGGACGATCCGGATCCGCCACGCCCGCCCGGGAACGGCGCACCGCATCGGAGACGGCCACCACGGCCTCCTCCTGACCGACGACCCGCTCGCCCAGGACCTTCTCCATGGACAGCAGCTTCTCGGTCTCGCCCTGCATCATCTTGCCGGCCGGAATGCCCGTCCAGGCGCTGACGACGTCGGCGACCTCCTGCGGCGACACCTCCTCGTTGAGCATCGACTCGCCCTGCGACTCCTCGACCGCGGTCTCGGCCTCGGCGAGCTTCTTCTCCAACTCCGGGATGCGGCCGTAACGAAGCTCCGCGACGCGACCGTAATCACCTTCGCGCTCAGCCTTCTCCGACTCCGTGCGCAGCGCGTCCAACTCCTCGCGGACCACGCGGACATCGTCGATCGACGACTTCTCGTTCTGCCAACGCGTCTTCAACTGCGTCAGCTTCTCGCGCTCGTCGGCGAGCTCCTCGCGCAGCTTGGCCAGACGCTCGGCGGAGGCGACGTCGGTCTCCTTCTCCAGCGCCATCTCCTCGATCTCCAGGCGACGCACGATGCGCTCGGCCGAGTCGATCTCCTCCGGAGAAGAGTCGATTTCCATGCGCAGACGCGACGCGGCCTCGTCGACCAGGTCGATGGCCTTGTCCGGCAGGAACCGCGACGTGATGTAGCGGTCCGACAACGTGGCGGCGGCGACCAGCGCGGAGTCGGTGATGCGCACGCCGTGGTGCACCTCGTACCGCTCCTTCAGGCCACGCAGGATGCCGATGGTGTCCTCCACCGACGGCTCGCCGACGAAGACCTGCTGGAAACGACGCTCCAGCGCCGCGTCCTTCTCGATGTACTTCCGGTACTCGTCCAGGGTCGTCGCACCGACCAGACGCAGCTCGCCGCGGGCCAGCATCGGCTTGATCATGTTGCCCGCGTCCATCGAACCGTCGCCGGTCGCGCCGGCGCCGACGATGGTGTGGATCTCGTCGATGAAGGTGACGATCTGCCCGTCGGACTCCTTGATCTCGTCGAGCACCGCCTTCAGGCGTTCCTCGAATTCGCCGCGGTACTTCGCGCCGGCGACCATCGAACCCAAGTCGAGGCTCATCAGGGTCTTGCCCTTCAGCGACTCCGGCACGTCGCCCGCGACGATGCGACGGGCCAGGCCCTCCACGATCGCCGTCTTGCCGACGCCCGGCTCACCGATGAGCACCGGGTTGTTCTTCGTGCGGCGCGACAGCACCTGCACCACGCGGCGGATTTCCTGGTCACGGCCGATGACCGGATCGATCTTGCCCTCCCGGGCGCGGGCCGTCAGGTCCGTCGCGTACTTCTCCAGCGCCTGGTACTGACCCTCCGGGTCCTCGGTGGTCACCTTCCGGTTGCCGCGCACCGACGTCAGCGCGCCCTTGAGCGCCTCCGGCGTCGCACCGGCGTCCTGCAGCGACTTGGCGACGTCGGACTGGCCGGTGGCGATGCCGATGAGCAGAATCTCGGTCGACACGTATTCGTCGCCAAGCTCACCCGCAAGCTCCTCGGCCGCGGTGAGCGCATTGAGCGCATCACGGTTGAACTGCGGGTTCGCCATGTTGGAGCCCTGCGCGCTCGGATAACCGGACACGATCTCGCGGGCACGGGTCAGCGCGCCGGTCGGCTCCACGCCGGCGGCGGTGAGCAGCGGCGCGGCGATGCCGTCCTCCTGCTCCAACAGCGCCACCAGCAGGTGCGCCGGGCGGATGTCGGGGTTGCCCGCAGCGGACGCGGACTTCAGCGCCGCCTGCAGGGCCTCGTTCGTCTTGGTGGTCGGGGTGAACGACATGGTCCTCGTCCTTTCGTGGGATGTTCGTACATGAGTCGATCGCGCTCAACCCCCTTCCGGGATTGCCACGATCCTAGCCATTCATGCCGTATAACGCGCCCAGACTTGAGCGTGTTCCACTCAAGGCTGCGAAACTCGGTGATTTACATCACACGACAGCGTCGAATCGGGCAGCCGACCGGCAATCGACCGACCTCTTCCATCCCCCCACCCTCTTCTCCGCCCCAGGTTCGCGTGCCACACTGGTCGACCATGGAACGAACCCGCCGCCTCATGCGCGCCGCCGCCGCGTTCGGGCGACAAGCGCCGACCATCGGCCCCGAAGCCTTCCGGCGTCTGCTCGACGCCGAACCGCGCTTCCGCCACATGTTCGGCGGCTCGAAGACGGCGCTGCGGGACCAGTTCATGTCCGCCCTGTCCACGGCCCTCGTCACCCGCGCCGACGTCGGCCGTTTCCCCGCCGCAACCATCCGACGCCTGGAGCAGCTGGCCCGCGAGAACAGGAAGTTCGGCGTCGCCCCGCGCGACTACGCCACGTTGGCCGAGCATCTGCTCGACGTTTTCGGCGAGCGCCTACCCGCTGGCCCCGACTCCGGCGCGCAGGTAGACGCATTGCGCGAGATCCTCGACGAGGCCATGTCCCTCATCGCCGCCGCCGCAGTGGAGGCCGACCGCACCGACGGCCCCGCCACGTACGTCGGCCGGGTTCTCGAGGTGCAGCGCCGCACGCGCGACATCGCCATCATTCGCGTCCACTGCCCCAAGCCGATCCCGTTCACCGTCGGCCAGCACATTCCCATCCGCTCCCCGCTGGCGCCGGGCATCTGGCGCGACTACTCCCCGGCCGTGCCGCCGAATCCGGAGGGGCTGCTGGAGTTTCACGTCCGCATCGTCGACGGCGGCAAACAGTCGCGGCCGCTCGTCGTCGCGTCGCGCCCCGGCGACGAGTGGGTTTTCGGAACCCCGCGCGGCGACCTCGGCCGGGTCCTGGACGAGTACCGCGATCCGCTTGACGACGACCCGCCACAGGGCCGTCACCACCTTCCCGAACCCGAACGCCGCGAATTGCTCATGATCGCCGGCGGCACCGGCCTCGCCCCGCTGCGCGCCATGATCATGGAATCCGCCGACTTCCCCTCGCCGCCGCCGATCCACCTCATCTACGGCGCGCGCACGCCGGGCGAACTGTACGACCTGCGGACGGTGTGGGAACTGGCGCGCAACCTTCCGAACCTGACGGTGACCACCGCCGTCGAAAAGCGAAACGACGCGCCGCTGACCGACCCCGGCCCGTTCAGCTTCCACCCGAACGCCCCCCTGCCCAGGTTGGGGGTGGCCGCCGACGTCGCCGCACGCATGCACCGCGGGGGCGAACTGGCCGGAAAAACCGTGCTCATCGCCGGTCGCGGCGAGATGATCAAGGCGACGCGTCAGCGCCTGGTCGCGGCGGGTGCGGATCCCCGGTTCATCCACCATGATCCCGTGGCCGAAACCACCGTCGCCCGGGAAGCGGGTTTTCCCGTCCTTGACTAGGCTTATGGCGAACACCCTTCCCGACGAAAGGACACGCATGAACGCCATTAACCCGGAGCAGGCCAAGCAGATGACCGAGGGCAAGGGCTTCATCGCCGCCCTCGACCAGTCCGGCGGATCCACCCCGAAGGCGCTCGGCCTGTACGGCGTCACCGAGGACCAGTGGAGCTCCGAGGACGAGATGTTCGACCTGGTCCACGCGATGCGCACCCGCATCATCAAGTCCCCGTCGTTCAACTCCGATCACATCATCGGCGCGATCCTGTTCGAGCAGACCATGGACCGCGACATCGACGGCATCCCCACCGCGCAGTACCTGTGGGAGAAGAAGGGCATCGTCCCGTTCCTGAAGACCGACAAGGGCCTGGCCGACAAGGCCAACGGCGTGCAGCTGATGAAGCCGTGCCCGGGCCTGGACGAGCTCCTGGAGCGTGGCGTGGCCAAGGGCATCTTCGGCACGAAGATGCGTTCCTTCATCGCCGAGGCGAACGAGGCCGGCATCAAGGAGAACGTCGAGCAGCAGTTCGACTTCGCCAAGCAGGTCCTGTCGCATGGCCTGATTCCGATCGTCGAGCCCGAGGTGGACATCCACGCCGCCGACAAGGCCGAGGCGGAGGCCATCCTGCTCGACGAGATGATCAAGCACCTCGACGCCCTCCCCGAGGACCAGCAGGTCATGATCAAGGTCTCCATCCCCTCCGTGGATGGCTTCTACACCCCGCTGGTCGAGCACCCCAAGTGCATGCGCGTCGTGGCCCTGTCCGGCGGCTACTCCCGCGAGGAGGCCAACGAGCGCCTCTCCCGCCAGCCCGGCATGATCGCCTCCTTCTCCCGCGCGCTGTCCGAGGGCCTGTCGGCCCAGCAGTCCGACGAGGAGTTCGACGCCACCATGGCCGAGTCCGTGAAGGGCATCTACGAGGCTTCGCTGTAAAGCGCGCCGCGTCAGACGAGTGACGCCCCGCCCCGGTTCTTCCGGGGCGGGGCGTTCGTCGGTTTCGCGGCTTCTTGCGGACGCGGCCCCTACTTGCGGATTTCCAGCACCGGGATGGACGTGCGGATGCGGGCGACCTCGTCGAGGTCGATGTCGGCGATGATCAGCTGCGGGTCGAACCCGGCCTTGGCCACGACGTCGCCGTCGGGGGTGGACAGGATCGAATGGCCGACGCCGACGGGTCCCTCGGGCTTGCCGGCCTTGGCGGCGCCGCCGGGGCGGGCGGCGTCGACGGCGGCGACGAAGCACGTCGAGTCCAGGGCGCGGGCGGCGACGAGGGCCTCCCATTGGCGGACCTTGCCGGGGCCGTCGTTCCACGACGCCGGCAGGGCGATGACTTCGGCGCCGCGCCGTGCCAGTTCCACGAAGTGCTCGGGGAAGCGGATGTCGAAGCACGTGGCCAGGCCGACGCGGACGGTTCGGCGGACCTCGCCGTCTCCGACGGGCACGTCGATGATCACCGTCTCCGCGCCGGGGGCGACGGTGTCGGATTCGCGGAACCCGAAGGCGTCGAAAAGCCTGATCTTGTCGTAGTGGGCGTCGACGTCGGGTCCGGTGGCCAGCAGGGTGTTGTGCACGCGGTGGATGGTCTTGCCGTCGCGTTCGACGACGTCGGCGGGGCGGAACATGCCGAGCACCACGGTGACGCCGGCATCGGCCGCGGCGGTGCGGACGGCCGTGGCGAAAGGCCCGTCGAGGGGTTCGGCGACGGTGTCCAGGCGGCCGGTGTTGAAGGCCTTCATCGTGGCTTCGGGGAAAACGACCAGGTCGGCCCGGGCGTCGGCGGCGCGGACGATGACGTCCTTGACCGCGCCGAGGTTCTCCTGGGGTTCCGCGGACAGTTCCAGCTGGGCGAGTGCGATGCGCATGTGCCCGACGGTACCGGGGTTCATACACAGGTGGGGCGGTCTGCGGATCCATCCACAATCGGACCGTTTCCGGCGGCCGCCCGGAGTGCGCGGGCGCGCGTCGCCGGTGATCCTGCGGGCATGGAGGACACGGGGATGACGGTGAGTCCGGCCGCGCTGCGCGAGGTGGGCGAACGGTTGGCGGTGCAGGGCCATCGCGTGCGGGGGCTGGGTTTCCTGCTTGACGACGACGCGGAGATGACCGGGTCACGGACCTGGGGAGAGTTGATGCACGGCGTAGTGCTGTGGCGGGAGGAACTCGCGATGGAAGGCGGCGCCGTCGAAGATTTGGGGCTCGACGCGGAGGCCATCGCCACATGCGTCGAGGACTGCGACGAGATCAACTGGGGTGCGCTGTGTCCGACATCGCGATGATCCTGGCGTGGCAGCCGGCCGATTTCGAAAAGGCGGCGCGATCGTGGCGGGGCGCGGGCAGACGGCTGGCGGAGGCCGCGGACACCATCGCGGAGGCTTTCGATGGGGTCCCCCTCACGCATCTCGACGGGCCGATCCGGCGGGAGGGCGAGGCGGCCGTGGTGGATCGGGCGGGCCGATTGCGGCGTGACGCCGGTGCGCTGGGCAGGTTCGCCGATGAACTCGACCGGGCCTGCGGGCGGATCACTCTGGCACAGAAGAACCTGGCCCGGGCCATCGCCGAGGCGGAAGACGACGACTTCATCGTCGACCGCGCCACCGGCAGGGTGCTGTCCGGCGGGGCTCGGGCGACGAGCATCGCCGACGTCGGCGGCACGGCACGGGGGCTCGGCCACCACCGGAGGAACATCGCGATCCAGGTGGAGCAGGCGCTCAAGGCCGACGAACGCTCCGCCGCCCAACTGCGCGCCCAGTTCCCCGCCGGCGCCCACCTGTCCACGCCGGGCCAGCCGCTCGGGCGGGTCGAAGGGTCGGCGGGGCTGCCGCCGTTGCAGGCCGCGGAAGTCGACCGGGTGCGGGAGCGGTGGGGATACGACGTCGGACGGGACGTCGAGGTGCTGGACACCGCCCCCGGGACGACCGCCGTGGCCGTCGGGGATCCGCGCACCGCCGAGCACGTCATCACCATCGTCCCGGGCACCTCGTCGACGGCCGAGGAATTGGCCGGGCACATCGAGCGGGCCCGATGGCTCCACGGCCCCGACGTCGCCGTGGTCGCCTGGACGTACGACGCTCCCCCGGGCCTGGTCAGCGCGGCGAGCAGCACTTACCACGAACGGGCGGCCACCTCGCTCCAGATGTTCCAAGCCCAGCTGGCGGACAACCCCAACGCCAAGCTCAGCGTCATGGGGCACAGCTACGGTGCGACGGTGGTGGCTCAGGCGACGCGGGGCCACGGACTGCACGCCGACGCAGTGGTGCTGGTCGGGTCACCGGGGGCCGGGCCGGGGATCCGCGACGTACGGGACATGCGTCTGAATCGGCGCGACGGCACACCGCACCATGTCAGCGAAAACGGCCACCGCGTGGTGGCGGTGACCTCCCCGGATGACCCGATCAGGTTCGCCGGCGCATCGCCCGTCCACGGTGCGGACGTGACCACCCGGTGGTTCGGGGCGAACCGGATGGACATCTCCGATGCGGTGAAGGCGAAGGGCCGCAACGGGTGGGACCTGCCCGGAAAACTGAAATCCCACACCGACGACTACTTCCCCGACCCGGATTTCCGCGACCGGCTGGAAGAAAAGATGTCGACGATCCCAGGCTCCGGCCCCGGGACCGGAACCGCGACTGGGACGGGAACCGCGACCGGAACTGAGACCGGCACCGACCATTCCTCCGGCTCGACGACGCGATGAGCCCCGCCGGCACGGGGCCGACGGGGCTCATTCACTGCGGACGGGCCGCGGGCGGGATCGCAGCGCGTTTAGTCCGAGCTGCGGCGGCGACGCTTGCGGGGCTCCCACATCACCACGGCGGTGGACCGGGGGACGTGGACGATCTCGCCGCGCGGGCGGCCGCGGCGGGCCTCCGCCTCGGCGAGTTTGGCGCGCAGGGCCTCGTTTTCGTTCTCGAGCTTCTCCACTCGGGCGTTGAGCTCGATGATCGACTTGATGCCCGCGAGGTTGACGCCCTCCTCCTGGGACAGACGCTGGATCTCGCGGAGCAGCGCCACATCCCGCGGGGAGTAACGGCGGCCGCCGCCGCGGGTGCGCTGCGGCGTCACCAACCCCAGGCGGTCGTAATTGCGCAGCGTCTGCGCGTGCATGCCCGCCAGGTCCGCCGCCACCGAGATGACGTACACCTCGGTGCGGGACTCGGCGCCGGCCTCCGCCCGCCCGGTGTGCTCGGCGCGTCCGGCCGCTTCGGCGGGGTCGGTGCGGGTTTCTCGTGCGGTCACGGCGATCGCCTACTTCGCACCGGCCCAGCCGTCGCGCGGGTTGAACCCGCTGGCGCGCTCGGCCTCGACGTAGGAACGCAACGCCGACGTGGCGGCGTCATCCAGATTCGACGGCACCTGCACCCGCACGGTGACCAACAGGTCACCCGGGGTACCGGACCGCTTGGGCACGCCACGACCGCGGACGCGCAGCGTACGGCCATCGGACGTTCCGGCGGGAACGCGGACGCGAACCTTGCCGTCCAACGTCGGCACCGTGATCGTGCCGCCCAGCGCCAGCTCGCCGAAGCTCACCGGCACCGTCACCTCCAGATCATCGCCCGTGCGGGTGAAGATCTCGTCGGGGCGGACGTGGACCTTGACGAACAGATCGCCGGCCGGACGGCCGCGCAGACCCGCCTCGCCCTGGCCCGCCAAACGGACCTTCTGGCCATCGACGACGCCCGCGGGCACCCGCACCGTGATGGTGCGGCGCCGCGTGGTCACGCCGGTGCCCGAACAATCGCCGCAGGGATCCTCGATCTTCGTGCCCTGGCCGGCGCAATCCGGGCAGGGAGACGAAAACCCGAAGGCTCCGCGCTGCTCGTTGGTGAAGCCCGACCCGTGGCAGGTGCCGCACGTCACCGGGTGAGTGCCCGGCTTCGCGCCCGACCCGTGGCACGTGGTGCACGGCGACGGATTGGTCAGCTGCAGCGGAATGGTCACGCCCTTGGCGGCCTCGCGGAAATCGAGGGTGATCTCGGTTTCCACGTCGGCGCCGCGACGCGGCCGAGCGGCTCGACCCGCCCCACCGGCGCCGCCACCGCCACCGCGGTTGACGAAACCATTGAGGAAGTCGCCGAAACCACCGCCGCCACGGCCCTCGCCGAAGATGTCGGAGACGTTGAAATCAAAGCCCCCGGCCCCTCCGGGACCGCCCGGCTGGCCCGTCGAAAAGCCACCGCCGCCGAAACCGCCGCCCGCGCCCGGGAAGCGGAACCCGCCCCCGGCCAACGCGGCCCGCAGTTCGTCGTACTCGCGGCGCTTGTCGGCGTCGCCGACGACGGAATACGCCTCGGAGATCTTCTTGAAACGCTCCTCGGCCTTCACGTCACCGGGATGCGTGTCCGGGTGATTCTCCCGGGCAAGCTTGCGGTACGCCTTCTTGATCTCGTCTTGGCCAGCGGACTTGGAGACGCCCAAGTCCGCGTAATAGTCCTTGTCCGCCCATTCACGCTGAGTCATCGGACATCTCCTCCTTCCGTGGTTGCCACCGGACCGGGGCCGGTCAGGCGGGGTCGGCGATGATGACCATCGCCGTGCGGATCAACCGCTCGTCCAAGCGGTAACCCTTGCGCAGAACATCGCCGATGACCTTGTCGTCGCCGGTCGACGTGTCCTGCACGGCCTCATGGATCTCCGGGTCGAACTCGTCGCCCGCGGCACCGAACTCGGTGACCTTGAGAGTGGTGAGGGTGTTGCGGAACTTGTCCGCGAACGCCTTCAGCGGCCCCTCGGCGGCCAGGTCGCCGTGCTGCTCCGCCCGGTCGAGGTCATCGGCCAGGTTCAGCAGCTCACCGGCGACGGACGCCTTGGCCAGCTCACGGTCGAGCTGACGGTCGCGATCCACGCGACGCCGGTAGTTGGCGTACTCGGCGGACACGCGCTGCAGGTCCTCGGTGCGCTCGTCGAGCTCCGCCCGCAGGCGCGACGCCTCATCATCGATGTCGCCGGCGTCCTCGGCCACGACCTCGGCCTCGACCACATCGGCGTCGGCCTGCGCGGCGGCGTCCGCGTCGACGGCACCATCGAAGGCGGCGTCATCGACGCCTTCGGCGGAGGCCGCCTCGGCGGGCCCGGCGTCCGGACCGGCGCCCCGGTCGGCGAAGGGGTTGTCGGTCGGATTCGTCATTCTTACTTGTCCTTCTCGTCCTCGTCGACGACCTCGGCATCCACGACGTTGTCGTCGGCGGCGGCGTCACCGGCCTCGCCGGCGTCGGCCTGGGTCGCGCCCTGCGCGGCCTCGGCCTCGTAGATCGCCTTGCCCATCTCCTGGGACTCGGTGGACAGCTTCTCCACCGCGGTCTTGATGGCCTCGATGTCGGTGCCCTTCAGCGCCTCGTCGACGCCCTTGGCCGCCTCCTCGACGCGGTCCTTGATGTCCTGGGACACCTTGTCCTCGTTGTCGGTGACGAACTTGCGGGTCTGGTAGACCATCGACTCCGCGGAGTTGCGGACCTCCTGCTCCTCGCGGCGCTTGCGGTCCTCCTCGGCGTGGGCCTCGGCGTCCTTGATCATCTGGTCGATCTCCTCCTGCGACAGGCCGGAACCGTCCTGGATGGTGATCGTGGACTCCTTGCCGGTGCCCTTGTCCTTGGCGGTGACGTGGACGATGCCGTTGGCGTCGATGTCGAAGGTGACCTCGATCTGCGGCACGCCGCGCGGCGCCGGGGCGATGCCGCCGAGCTCGAAGGAGCCGAGCAGCTTGTTGGCCGCGGCCATCTCGCGCTCACCCTGGAAGACCTGGATCTGCACGGAGGGCTGGTTGTCCTCGGCGGTGGTGAAGGTCTCCGAGCGCTTGGTCGGAATGGTGGTGTTGCGCTCGATGAGCTTGGTCATCACGCCGCCCTTGGTCTCGATGCCCAGGGACAGCGGGGTGACGTCGAGAAGCAGCACGTCCTTGACCTCGCCGCGCAGGACGCCGGCCTGCAGGGCGGCGCCGACGGCGACGACCTCGTCCGGGTTGACGCCCTTGTTCGGCTCACGGCCGCCGGTCATCTCCTTGACCAGGTCGGACACGGCGGGCATGCGGGTGGAACCACCGACGAGCACGACGTGGTCGATGTCGGACACCGGGATGTCCGAGTCGGCCAGCACCTGCTGGAACGGCTTGCGGGTGCGGTCGAGCAGATCCTGGGTGATCTTCTGGAACTCGGTGCGCGACAGCGTCTCCTCGAGGAACAGCGGGTTCTTCTCGGCGTCGACGGTGATGTACGGCAGGTTGATGCTGGCCTGCTGCGACGAGGACAGCTCGATCTTCGCCTTCTCCGCGGCCTCGCGCAGACGCTGCAGGGCCATCTTGTCCTTGGTCAGGTCGATGCCCTGGGCCGCCTTGAACTTGTCGACGAGCCAGTCGACGATGCGCTGATCCCAGTCGTCGCCGCCCAGCTTGTTGTCGCCGGCGGTGGCGCGGACCTCGACGACGCCGTCGCCGATCTCCAGCAGGGACACGTCGAACGTGCCGCCGCCCAGGTCGAAGACCAGGATGGTCTGGTCCTTGTCGCTCTTCTCCAGGCCGTAGGCCAGGGCCGCCGCGGTGGGCTCGTTGACGATGCGCAGGACGTTGAGGCCCGCGATCTGGCCGGCTTCCTTGGTGGACTGGCGCTCGGAGTCGGAGAAGTAGGCCGGCACGGTGATGACCGCGTCGGTGACGTCCTCGCCCAGGTAGGACTCGGCGTCACGCTTGAGCTTCATCAGCGTGCGCGCGGAGATTTCCTGCGCGGTGTACTTCTTGTCGTCGATGTCGATGCTCCAGTCGGTGCCCATGTGGCGCTTGACGGAGCGGATGGTGCGGTCGACGTTGGTGACCGCCTGGTTCTTGGCCGACTGGCCCACCAGCACCTCGCCGTTCTTGGCGAAGGCGACGACCGACGGGGTGGTGCGCGAACCCTCGGAGTTCGCGATGACGACGGCTTCGCCGCCCTCCAGCACCGACACGACGGAGTTGGTGGTGCCCAGGTCGATACCGACTGCACGTCCCATGATTGATGTCCTCCTGTTTGCGGGGCCGGTTCGCGACCCACGTTCGTTTGTTCTCAGTTGCTTGACGTTGACGTTAAGCGTCCGGGGCTCAAGTTTGCCGAAGGGCCCGATTCGCGTCAAGCGCGGGAGCCCTCTTCTTGAGCGCCATCCACTCAACCTTGCACCCAGCACAACGAACGCCTTCCCAAAGTTGTTCCCACCAGACTCAACTTTTGTATGTGATTCGCATCACACACGATTTCCGCGGCCGCCCCTCACCTCCCCACCCCGTCCCCGTTGCTTTACGACGACCCGCCGTCACGCGGATCGTCGTAAAGCGCGTAAGGCAAACGGCGGGTGACATTAAGTCATGAAAATGTGCGCAAAATCTCCACCAGCGGGACTTCACGCACCCCGACCCCCATTTGCGATACCCGTTCGACCTGCCACGACGCTCGTGATATACCTCACAAGAGAACTATTTACGTCCACCCGTCACCCACGGGCGGACACTCAGCCATTGTTCACGCCGACACTGTTAGGAACGTCATGAGCGTGCTTCATCTCGCAGCCGACACCGCCGGCGATGCCGTGACCTCGAACGGGTTCACCATCACCGTCGGTTTCATCGGCCTGCTGCTGTCCCTGCCCTGCTGGTTCGTGTTCATCAAGGGCTTCGCGCACATGGTCCGCACGATCATGGTCGGCCAGAAGACCTACGGACACACCGGCGAATGGGGTGCCCGAATCTGGACCACGATCAAGGAGATCGTCGGCCACACCAAGATGGCCAAGAAGCCCGGCGTCGCCGTGGCCCACTGGTTCGTCATGGTCGGCTTCCTCCTCGGATCCCTCGTCTGGTTCGAGGCGTACATCCAGACCTTCTGGCCCGCCGGCGGCTGGCCGATCCTGAAGGACCTCGCGGCCTGGCACTTCATCGACGAGCTGCTGGGCCTGGGCACCACCCTGGGCATCCTGACGCTGATCATCGTGCGTCAGACCAACCTGGGCAAGGAACGCCTGAGCCGCTTCTACGGCTCCAACGCCAAGGCCGCCTACTTCGTCGAGGCCGTCGTCCTCATCGAGGGCCTGGGCATGATGTTCGTCAAGGCCGCCAAGCTGGCCACCTACGGCGACGGCACCGTCCACTGGACCGACTTCGTCACCGGCTGGATCGCCAAGATCCTCCCCGCGTCCCCCGAGTTCGTGTCGATCATGGCCCTGATCAAGCTGCTGTCCGGCATGATCTGGCTGTTCGTCGTCGGCCGCAACCTCACCTGGGGCGTCGCCTGGCACCGCTTCCTCGCGTTCGCCAACATCCTGCTCAAGCGCAACGCCGACGGCTACAACGCCCTCGGCGGCGCCAAGCCGATGACCTCCGACGGCGAGATCCTCAACCTGGAGGAGGCCGACCCCGAGGTCGACTCCATGGGCACCGGCGTGGTCACCGACCACTCCTGGAAGGCCCTGCTGGACTTCACGTCCTGCACCGAGTGCGGCCGCTGCCAGGAGCAGTGCCCGGCGTGGAACACCGCCAAGCCACTGTCGCCGAAGCTGCTGGTCAACCAGCTGCGCGACCACGCCTACCAGTCCGCCCCGTACCTGCTGGCCAACAAGAAGGCCGGCGTCGAGGGCGAGGAGGCGGCCGAGGCGTCGCCGCTGCTGACCCTGCCGCTGGTCGGCGAGGGCGACGCCGGCGTCATCGACCCGGACGTCCTGTGGTCCTGCACCAACTGCGGTGCCTGCGTCGAGCAGTGCCCGGTCGACATCGAGCACATCGACCACATCGTCGACATGCGCCGCTACCAGGTGCTCGTCGAGTCGGACTTCCCGACCGAGCTGGCCGGCCTGTTCAAGAACCTCGAGACCAAGGGCAACCCGTGGGGCCAGAACGCCTCCACGCGCGCCGACTGGATCAACGAGGTCCGCCAGGACGGCGTCGTCGTGCCCGTGTGGGGCGAGGACGTCGAGAACTTCGACGACACCGAGTACCTCTTCTGGGTCGGCTGCGCCGGCGCGTACGACGACAACGCCAAGAAGACCACCAAGGCCGTCGCGGAGATGCTGTACACCGCGGGCGTGAAGTTCACGGTGCTGTCGCAGGCCGAGGGCTGCAACGGCGACTCCGCTCGCCGCGCGGGCAACGAGTTCCTGTTCCAGATGCTCGCCGAGCAGAACATCGAGCAGCTCGGCGAGGTGTTCGAGGGCGTGCCGCCGAAGCAGCGCAAGATCGTCGTGACCTGTGCGCACTGCTACAACACGTTCAAGAACGAGTACCCGGAGCTCGGCGGCAACTACCAGGTGGTCCACCACACGCAGCTGCTGAACCAGCTGGTGCGCGAGAACCGTCTGCAGCCGGTCGCCTCCGGCCAGGGCCGTCAGGTCACCTACCACGACCCGTGCTTCCTGGGCCGCCACAACAAGGTCTTCGAGGCGCCGCGTGAGCTGATCGGCGCGTCGGGCGCGAACCTGGTGGAGATGCCGCGCAACAAGAACACCGGCTTCTGCTGTGGTGCCGGTGGTGCGCGCATGTGGATGGAAGAGACCATCGGCCAGCGCATCAACGTCAACCGCACGGAAGAGGCGGTGGCGACCGGCGCGTCCGCCATCGCGATCGGCTGCCCGTTCTGTAAGACGATGATGTCCGACGGCGTCAACAACGTCGTCGCGGATGACGACAAGAAGCCCGAGGTTGTGGACATCGCCCAGATGATCCGCGATTCCGTGCTTGTCGACGGTGCCCTGCCGCCGGCCCGCGAGCCCGAGTGGCTGCAGCAGCCGGAGCGCGGTTGGGTCGACACCGAGGCCATCGAGGCCGAGGAGCGCGCCCGCGCCGAGGAGGAGGCCGCCAAGAAGAAGGCCGCCGAGGAGGCCGAGGCGAAGAAGAAGGCCGATGCCGCGAAGAAGGCCGCCGCCGGTGGCGCGGCCGGTGCCGCCGCCGCTGGTGCGGGTGCGGCCGCCAAGGCCGGTGCTCCGGCGCCGGGTGGC
>NZ_KV787171.1:0-754 GCF_001807025.1 Corynebacterium sp. HMSC11E11
CCCCACAAAAGGAGGCTCTGACGGATTGTAAGCACACGGTTTCAGGTACTATTTCACTCCCCTCCCGGGGTACTTTTCACCATTCCCTCACGGTACTATCCGCTATCGGTCACAGAAGGTATTCAGGCTTACCGGGTGGTCCCGGCAGATTCACAGCAGATTCCACGAGCCCGCTGCTACTCGGGGACAAACGCAACCAACAGACCATGGCTTTCACGTACCGGGCTCTCACCGTCTACGGCAGGCGATTCCACGCACTTTCCGCTAACCACAACCAATGCTGGCGCACAGCTGGCAGACCGTGCACACGTAAACCCCACAACACCACACACGCAACCCCTGCCAGGTATCACACGCATGCGGTTTAGCCTCATCCGCGTTCGCTCGCCACTACTAACGGAATCACAATTGTTTTCTCTTCCTACGGGTACTGAGATGTTTCACTTCCCCGCGTAACCACCAACCAGACTATGAATTCATCTGACGGCGACCGCCCACAACGACGGCCAGGTTTCCCCATTCGGACACCCTCGGATCAACGCTTAGTTGGCAGCTCCCCGAGGCATTTCGCAGCCTCTCACGTCCTTCATCGGCCTCCTGATGCCAAGGCATCCACCGTGTGCCCTTACAACACAACACACAAACGACCAAACAGAATAAACTGTTATGGAACAAATCTACAGAAAAATCAAGATGCTCGCGTCCACTATCCAGTTCTCACACAACACCACCAGAAACCACACCAACCACACAC
>NZ_KV787172.1:0-1066 GCF_001807025.1 Corynebacterium sp. HMSC11E11
TCTAGGTGTACCCGGCCATCAGGTTGGTAGCAGTCGACTGACCGGCGGGTGGCCTCCGAGTGCGCTGTGGCGTCGTTCAGTGTTGTAGTACTCCAGCCACGGCGCAAGGGCTGCCGTCCGATCGCTGTTACAGGCGTAGATCTGGCGGTAGGCCCACTCGGTGGCCAGAGGGCGATTGAGGCGTTCGACCTTGCCGTTCTGCCATGGACAATGCGGCTTGATGAACTTCTGGACGATGCCATGTTCGGCGCACACCTCACGCAATGAGTAGCGGTAGGCCCAGGCATTGTCGGTCATCAGCCGCTCGACCCGGTCGATGCCGTGCTCGACGAAGTAGGCGATCGCCCGTTCCAGGAAACCGGAGCAGGTGGCCCCCTTCTCGTCGGGGAGGACCTCGCTGTAGGCCAGGCGGGAATGGTCATCGACCATCGAGTGGACGTAGTCGTAACCGACTCTGGTCTTGCGGTCGCGTGGGGCGTTCGGGCGGCCATGGGCGCGCCATCCACCACCGTCGGGGATCTTGCCCAGCTTCTTGACGTCCATGTGCACTAACTCGCCCGGCCGGTCGCGCTCGTACCGCACTGCGGTGGTCTTGGATGAGCGGATCACCTCGCCGGTGATCGGGTCACATTGGCGCAGGTACGGAACACCGTGGCGGCGCAGAATACGCGAGACCGTCCGGGCCGGCACCCCGACGCGGGGACCGAGGACGTCCGGGCCCTCCCGATGCTCGGCACGCGCGGCAAGAACCTGCTTCTCGACCTCGGCACTGGTCTTGGTCGGCGAGGTGTGCGGGCGCGAAGAACGAGTCTGCAGGCCGGCCTCGCCCTCGGCGGCGAAGCGGTCGATCCAGGTCTTCACGCACTTGCGGGACACACCCATCGCCGCGGCGATGTGGGATTGGGTCCACCCGCACTGATGACGCTCGACGATCAGCCGGCGACCATGAACAGTCAAACGAGCACTACCGTGGGACACGAGAACCTCCGGTTTGGAAGTGGGCCTTAGACAAGCCACATCCCATCCGGAGGTTCTCGCTCAATCAACCAGGCTCGCCGCTACCAAC
>NZ_KV787173.1:0-64955 GCF_001807025.1 Corynebacterium sp. HMSC11E11
CACCCGGATCAACGCACTCTAAATCGTGAAGAGCCCGTTCACCTTTGCTCCGAAAGGCTACCAGCCCGTTCGGACGAAAAACCTTCATTTTTCACCACTGTCGCACTCCCGTTCGAACGCTCTTCGAACGTCCGTCCGAGCCGTCGTCTAACGTGCGGGCCATGACGACCTCCCCGAACACTCCCGCCGCCAACCAGCCCACCACCTGCCCCGACGCCGTTCGCCCGGACGTGCACCAACTCCCCCGGCACGCCTCCGCACTCGCCGACCGCTACCGCACCACCTGCGCCGACGATCTGGCGCTGGTTTCCACGTTCCACCGCCACCCCGTCGCCGCCCGCAACCTGCGCCCCGGCGCACTCGACCACACCATCACCCTGCCCGGCACCGACGCCGTCACCGCCACCGTCCGCACCCACCGCCTCCGCGTCCCCGCCGGCCTGGTCCGCGACTTGTCGCTGCGCTACCCCGAGTACTTCCTGCTCGGCGGCAACCCCGTCTACCTCTTCACGGTGTCCATCCGCGTGGGGCTTCACGACGACCACCCCACCGCCTCCACCCGACACGCACATGCACGCGCCATCGCCGAAGCCCTCCACGACGCCCGGGACGCCGCCAACATCCACGCCAACGGCACCGACCCCGCCACCGGCGCCCTGCGCTTCAGCTGGATCGGTGACCGTGAAGGCCGGGTGTTCACCAGCCCACCCGAACTGTTCAGTTCACGACATCGAGCAGCGTAGACGCCTACTCCCCGTAGTCCGTGCCCGCCAGCTCGTCGGCCTGCTCCAGCAGACCCGTCGCCCAGAACTCACGGCCCAACGGATTCGCCACACCGGGGCGCCCCTCCGCCGGCTCGCACTCCAGTACGCCGGTCACCCAGCGCTCCGGCCAAGCCCCCGCCCCATGCACCGCGCCAAGCAACGCCCCGGCAATCGCCGCATTGGTGTCCGTGTCGCCGCCCATGCCGACGGCGTCGACGAGAGCCTCGACGGGATCGTCGTAAAGCACGAGCTGCCGCACCGCGATCGACAACGCCAACAACACCCAGCCCATGTGCCCCTCATACGCGGAGACGACACCCGTGCGGCCCGCCGCAATCGCCTGCGCCACCGCCCGCTCCAAGGCGGCGGCCTCCATCGCATCGACGACCTCCCCGGCCGCGCCACCACGAATGCCGGTGACCAGACCAGTGACGAACACCGCGTTGGCATCGACGCAGACGGGATTCGGGTGGGTCAGGGCGGCATCCGCGCGGGCGAAATCGGCGGCGGCGTCGATGCCAACGTCCTCGCGAGCACCGAATACGCCCAGCGGAGAGACGCGCATGAGGGCGCCATTGGCCTGGGAGTCCCCGTTGAGCCCCTCACCCGACAACGCCTGCGCACACGTGCCGCCGATATCGAACGGGCCCGTCGAATACCAATGAACGTAACCGCGCATCACGTCATCGGCATCGAACGTGCCGCAGCGCTGCAAACTACGAATGAGCATCATCGCCATCTGCGAATCGTCCGTCGGCTGGCCGGCGATCAGATTCCACGTGCCACCGTCGGCGAGATCGCGCACCCCGTCCGGGTAACGCCCGGCGATCTCCTCGGGCGTCTCAAACTCCACGAGACTGCCCAGCGAATCGCCGATGAACTGGCCAAGCAAGCACCCGCAGGCGCGGTCGCACAGCAGCGCGGAATCAACGGAAGTCATGATGGCCAGGATAGGGAAAGCGGGCGACGGGCACAGGAGGCCCAAGTACTCATCAACTAAGTAGAGGTTTCACACGGCCTCTGTCTCGTGATCACTCCCGACGGTCGAGCTGAATCTGCGACGGGTCGACGGGGTAGTCGCCGATCGAATGCGGCCTCCAACCGCCGAAGCCAAGTGGATCACTTCCGTCGCCATCCAGGATTGATCCGTAGCGCACCAAAGTCAGCCATACAACGTCCGCCAGCTCTATCGTCGGAGTTATCGACCTGTAGGTGTCACCCAAGTCCGGCACGAGCTTCATCGCACAAACGTCGACCCCCATGACCCATGGTTTCGTGGCGATCGCGCGACCGCTCGCCATCGCCATCACCTCATCGAGGTCCTTAAGCCATGCAGCCTCGGTACCGGGCGCGACAAGCTTGGTCACGATTTCCCGACGGTATTTGCCCTCGCGAATCCCGGTCAGCGCCTCCGAGAACATGGAGACAACCTTGAACAGGTCGCCGTTCCCTTCAGCGGCCATCATTGCCACCGCCTCTTCCTCGCTGCCCTTGATCAAGTGAGAACCCCACGGGTGTTGTTTCTCCAGAAGCCCAAGCGCCTCTTTTGGACTCAAAACTGTGCATCCGGGGAATTGAACAGCCCGGACCCCCTTGTCGCCGCTAATCAACACATCCGCATGCCCGTCCTCGTAGACCGAGAACAGGTAGTTGTCATCGGGGTCGACGCAAACCCTCGGATGCTCCCCCTCCGGCCGATCTTCGACCCTTTCACCTGCAACTCGGATCACATCGAGAAGAACGTACCCCTCGTCCACAGGAAACCACCGGCGGAACTTCTCTCGTACGAATACGCTCTCCAGCTCGTCAAGAAGCCCCTGGGAGTAGAGCAAAACGAAGCGGCCATCCAGGCAAGCTTCGATGATTGGCGCGGCTAACCCATTTGTCGAAATGAGGTCCGAGATGAAGACGTTGGCGTCCAGCAGCAATCGCCGACGACGATCCGTCCTCTCCCCTTGCCCGCTTCCCCCCATCGTCATCAGTATCCCTCTGCCAGAAGATCCTCGGGCTGCTTGCGTTCCTCTCTCATACGCTGAACTTCTTCAGCGACCTCGCACTCAGCCTCCTCCGGGGGCAACGTCGCACCCCGCCGGCGGATTCTCGACTTGAGCTGGCTATATGCAGAGACCGCAGATTGGTCCGGTTCCATCTCGGTGCCCTCCCCCTCCATTGCGATCCATCGTTCGAGCCGACGACGCGCTTCCTGATCACCAGTAGCCATGGCGTTCAGCACCTCCTTTGGTTACTCGGAGCGTAACCCCGACGCCCTCAGTTGCCAATGGGGCCCGTAGCCGGTGCCCCACGCCGCCCGCCCGGCGTCAGTATCACCCACAGAGGACCGGTGGCGAACCAAATCGCCAACACCAAGCCAAGTCGCGGATGCCACTCGCGCAGGGCCTGCGTTTCGACGCCACCACCGACGGCGAAAACGCACACCTCCAACACCACCGCCGCGATTCCCGCCGCCACGACGGCCAAGCCGAAGTCCACCCACTCCTTGCGCAGCTTCGACCCGACGTCCGGTTCGGCGACATCCTCGCCCCGCACCTTCCGCCGATACATCCGATCAGCCCACGCCACCGAGCGCTTGCCGAACACCACCGAAAAACCCAAATACAACGCCGCCACCCCGTGCACCAAGCTCGGCTGACCACCCGTACGCAGATCAATGACCGTAAACGCCAACAACGCGACATCCACCACCGGCGTCAGCGCCAACAACACCAACCCCAACCGCGACATACCCAGCGGATACCTCGCCAACAGGCCCGCCGCGATGAGCACCCAGAATCCAATCTCACACGCAATGATCGCGTACACCATGGCCGATCACTTCCCTTCCACACCTCTAACACGGTCGTGCTAATCACGGAGACTAGCACGACTGGGCTAGAATTGCGTCATGGCAGATTCCGGCAGTAGCTCAACGGGCACTTCGCGCTCCCCTCGCAGCCCCCGACCACGCCTCACCGCCGACGAACGAAAGGCCCAAGCACTCGACGCCGCCCGCCGCTTGATCCTGCGCGGCGGCATCGAAGCCGCCAGCGTCCGCAACGTCGCCGCCGAAGCCGGCATGGCCACCGGCTCACTCCGGCACATCTTCCCCTCCCACGAATCACTGTTCATCGAGCTCATGGCCGACAACGCCACCCAAGCCGCCGCACAGATCCAAGCCGTCTACGCCCGCGAACTCGCCGCCGGAACCCCCATGCGCGACATGTTCCTGGCCGTCCTCCGCGAGGTCATCCCCCTGACCGACACCACCCGCACGCAACTGGTGGTTCAGCTCGCGCTCTTCACCGCCCACCCCGACAGCGCCCCCATCCGCGAGTCGATCAAAGATGCCGGCGCGAAACTCGACCAACTGTGCACCGACATCGTCGGACAGCTTCGCCCCGACCTGGCCCCGACGGACAATGCTTCGGCCAACCTCGCCACTGACCTGCGAGTCGCCCTCGACGGGATCGCCCTGCGCTGCCTGGAAAACCCCGCATTCGCCACCGACGCCACCAGCCGAGGCGCCGAAGCGACGCTCACCCGCGCCCTCGACCGGATCACCGAAGCCCGAATCACCGAAGCGTAGACGCGAAAGCGGGGCACCGGCCCAATGCCAGTGCCCCGCTCCCGCGATTCGCGCTACACGCGACTACTTCTCGTCATCCGCGTCGTCCGAGTCATCATCATCGTCGGAGTCGCCATCATCGTCGGAGTCGTCATCGTCGTCGGAGTCATCCTCTTCGCCATCATCCTCCGACTCCTCGCCATCGAGGTCATCGTCGTCAAGCTCATCATCGTCGAAGTCGTCCTCGTCATCGAAGTCGTCTTCGTCATTGTCGTCGTAATCATCGTCATCGCCCCAGTCATCCTCATCCCGGTACGACTCATACAACGACTCCGCGAAACCATCCTCCACCGGCGCGAGCTGATCCTCCCACTCCTCGGCACGATCCGCGGCCAGCGACAGCACATCCAACAACTTGTCGAAATCGCGGAACGACCCCAACGTCAAAACCTCATTGCGCAAGCTCGCGGCATCCGCATACAGGTCGGCGAACATCTTCCGACGATCCTCATCCGTGAGAATCGTCTCCGTATCCGAATCCCAAAACTCCGCAATCGCCTGATCGACGATGTCATCCAGATTTTCGTCCTGCGCAATGAACCGCACATGCGCCACCGGATCATTGTCATTCGCCGACACCAACACCTGCAGCACCGACGACTCCCCCACCTCCGCCGACACCAACGTCGCCTCCTCCGGATCCTGCTCGAACTCCAGATCCGACACGCGATCGTCGTCACCATCAAGCAGCGTGCGCAGCAACGCCACCACCCGATCCGTCGCCACATGATGCGCCACCGCATCGACCGCATCCTCCACCGAGAACACGACCGACACCAACACGGCCTCGAAATCGTCATCATCCGAATCGACGTCCGCCGCCGCGACATACACCTCCGCCGCCGGCAAATCCTCGTCGATCGTGACGAACTGGACCTCCAAATCCAAGGTGATGGGCACGAACAAGGTGTCACCGTTAACCCGGCTCTCGATGTCCTCGCGATCCAGCGCCGCGGCAATATCCTCGAAGAAGCTCATGACTGGGACCCTTCCCTCAATCGACGTCAGCCCAACGCCCGAATACCGGCCGCGGCACGACCGCCATCGTAGCGACAACCCGCCGCCCCCGCCGCCACCAAAACCACCCCGTCACACGCCCGGTGCGGCCCCGCTCACGCACCCGCCCACAACGCACGCCGCTCCTCCGCCGACCGACGCGGACACGACACGCACAAGTCAGCGTCCGGACAGTGGAAAATCATGCAACACGACGACCGCTCCACATGCGTGACGACGTCAAAGTCCGCAACCGCCCCATCCGCCGCAGCCGCCAAATCCGTGGCCACCACGCCATCCGCCCCCGCGCCGGCGACGACGTCGACGAAACGCGGCGCCGGCACCCGCGCCACCTCGCCCAAGCCCTCCACCAGCCACGATCCGATCAGCGCACCCGCCCACGGCTCCATCACCTCATTGCCCGCGGCGACCGCGGCGCCCGCCAGGCCATCGGCGACGATCGCCCACGAAGGCGCCGGCCGCACCCCCAACTCCTCCTCCATCGCCGCGACGACCGGCGCCACCAGCTCCCCCAGCGCCCGCCCGTAGGCCCGCACCGCGTCGGCCATGGCCGGGTCGCCGGGCTCGACGCCGTCGTCGGCGCCCACATCCACGAAGGAGTCGGAGGCGAAGCCCAGCCAGTAGTCGTCGCGCTCGAAGACCGTCAACCCCGCCCACTCGGCCGACGGCGCCCGGCCCTGCACCACAATCGACGCCGCCGCCGGGCCCAACCACGAATTGCACGTCGAATACCACCACAGCTGCGTTTGGAACCTCTGGTCGCCCGCGCCGTCGGAATCCTTCGCCGCGGCATCGGGCATCGGGAACAACGCCCGGCCGGCGTCGATTCGGGCGCGCAGGAAATCGCCGTCGTCGGAAAGCAACGTCCGCGCGTCTTCGCCCGCCCACCAGCGCGCGCCGTCGTGAGCATTGACCTCGGCGGTGAGCCGCGGGATTTCGGCGAGAGTCCGCGCATACTCCCGCGCCGGCTCGGGCACCGGACCCGTGTTGGCCGGAACAGTTCCGTCGATTCCGTCGGTTCCGTCGGTCATGACAGTCCACCTCTCGCCGTGCGCATGCCTCCAGCCTAGGGACAGTCGGCGCAGGCCACCCCAGCCACCGCACGCAACCCGGCCACCGCCACCACTGCAGCCACCGCACCCACCCCAGCCACTCCCGCCCCAGAATCCCGCGAGGTCGCACAAAACGGGACAACCGACACCCGCAAAACCCCAGGTCGAAGCCAACGACAATGTCCCGTTTTGTGCGATCGCGGACTTGTTACCCCGCCAGGATGCGATTGGGCGCCGTCGAGTGCGCCGCAGACCGCGAGGAAGTGAAGTGGGCCGAGAATCCGGGGCCAGACGAGACGGCCGAACAGGGAAACCGGAGCAGTCCGAGAGTCCCGGGGGCACACGGGATGGATCACCACACGCAGTGGATGAACACACGGGATGGATGGCCACACGGGATGGATCGCCACACGCAGTGGATCGACACACGGGATGGATGGCCACGCGGGATGAACAACGACACAGTTGGGTAACGGCGCTCACCAATGGGTCCCGCGAATCGCCGATGCGGATAGAATCAGGTCGATAACCCCCGGCGACCGTCGGCAGTCGGCAGACCATCTCCGGCAGCCAACAGTCGATTCTCGGCGGTTGATGGCCGACGACCAGGAAGGACGCCACATGTTCGGATTCTTCGGCAAGAACGGCGACGCCACGAAGACCAAGCCCCGCACCACAGACGACGCCAACGGCGACGGCCCCGTCGGCCTCGACAGCGCCCCGCGCGACGGCGGTTTCGTCACCGACGCCGTCGGCTCGGACCCGAAGAAGCTGCAGGACGAGACGGGCATCGCCGGCCGCCTCCTGATCCGTTCGCTGGACACCGCGATGGGCTGGCAGACCTCGGCGATCACGGGCTACGTCCGGCAGCTCCACGCGCGCAAGCCGGACGAGACTCCGGCGCAGATCCAGAAGCGCATCGACGATCACTTCCTGGCGCTGGTCACCGGCTCCGGTGGCGCGGCGGGCGGCGCGGCGGTGATCCCGGGCGTCGGTTTCGTCACGGGTCTCGGCGCGGTGGCGTTGGAGTCGGTGGTCTTCCTCGAGATCGCCGCCTGGTACACGCTGGCGTCGGCGTCGCTGCGGGGCATCAGCATCGGCGAGGAGGAGCGGCGCCGCAGTCTGGTGCTGGTGACGTTGATGGGCGCGTCGGGCACGGCGCTGGTCGCGGCGGCGATGGGCGATCAGCCGCTGCGGAAGCAGGCCCCG
This sequence comes from Corynebacterium sp. HMSC11E11, assembly GCF_001807025.1. Lineage (NCBI taxonomy): Bacteria > Bacillati > Actinomycetota > Actinomycetes > Mycobacteriales > Corynebacteriaceae > Corynebacterium > Corynebacterium sp. HMSC11E11. The sequence continues at coordinate 7,665 of NZ_KV787173.1, forward strand.
GCGAAGGACCCGGCGGCGTCGCTGATCGCGCGTTTGGGCGTCCCGCAGCTGGGCGGGCTGAACAAGATGATGATCAAGCAGGCGCAGAAGCGCCTCGCGAAGTCGGCGCGGATGGCGATGATCGGCAAGTTGATGCCGATGGGCATCGGCGCGTTCGTGGGCGCGGGGGCGAATCGCAAGATCGCCAAGAAGTTGATGGAGCGGGCGCGTCTGGCGCTTGGTCCGATTCCGGCGTCGTGGCCGGAGGAGTTCGTGCTTTCCGACGACGACCTCGCAAAGGCCCAGTTCTCCCTGCCGAAGCTTCCGTTGTCGTTCGGGTGGATCGGCGGCAAGGACGATGACACGGGCAAGGACGGCTCCTCCGACAAGAGCCCCGAGGCTTAGATGCCGGGTCCCGCCGCCGCACCCGGGACCCACCCGGCGCGCGTGATCTGGCGTTCGTGTCTTCGGCATCCGGGGCCGTTGGCGGCGGTGGTCGTCGCGACGGTGGTGCTCGTCGCTTTGGAGACGGTGATCCCGCTGTTGACGCGCGATGCGATCGACGTCGCGACGGGTCAGGGCGATGGTGGCACCTCCACCGCGCTGCTGCCCGGCCTGGCACCGCTGGCTGCGGTGATCGCGGTGTTCGTGGGCGTGGGCGTGGCTCGGTTCCTCACGCAGGTGGTGCGCCGGTTTACCGCGGGGCTGCTGTCGCTTGACGTCCAGCATGATTTGCGGGTGCGGCTGCTGCGTTCGTTGCAGGCGCTGGACGGCCCGGCGCAGGACCGGGTGCGCACGGGTCAGGTCGTTTCGCGGGCGATCTCGGATTTGCAGGGCATTCAGGGGATGCTCGCGATGTTGCCGTTGACGTTGGGGGCGGTGGTCAAGATCGTGTTGACCATCGGCGTGATGCTCATGCTTTCCCTGCCGTTGACGGTGGTGGGCCTGGCGGTGATTCCGCTGGTGGTGGCGGTCGCGGTGAAGTCCCGCTCGGCGCTGTATGCGGCGACGTGGACGGCGCAGCAGAAGGCGGCGGACGTCGCGACGCACGTGGAGGAGACCGTCTCGGGCGTGCGGGTGGTCAAGGCGTTCGCGCAGTCGTCGCGTGAGGTGGCGCGGCTGGATGCGTTGTCGCGGTCGTTGTATGCGTTGCGGATGCGGTCGGCGAAGCTCAACGCGCGGTTTCAGCCGGCGTTGCAGGCTTTGCCGCAGGTGTCGTTGGTGGTCAACATCGCGGTGGGCGGTTGGTTGGCGTTGCGGGGTTCGATCACCGTGGGCACGTTCGTGGCGTTCGCCACGTATTTGACGACGTTGACGGCCTTGTCCCGCATGGTGTCGACGATGATCATTTCGTTGCAGCTCACGGCGGCGAGCATCGATCGCGTCGGCGAGGTCATCGAGTCGGTGCCGGATCATCCCGACCCCGACGACCCGGTTGCCGTGCCGGCGGGGCCGGTGGGGCTGCGGTTGCGGGGAGTGACGCATTCTCGGGGCGGGCGCACTTTGCTTGACGACGTCGACGTGGACGTCCCCGCCGGTTCGACCCTGGCGCTGGTGGGGCCGCCGGGGGCGGGAAAGACGATCCTGACGGAGTTGCTGGGGCGTTTTTACGTCGCCGATTCCGGGTCGATCGAGATCGTGGGCGGGTCGTCGTCAAGCAAGGAGGACGCCGGGGCCGCGGACATCGCCCTGGCCACCGCCGACGACGTGCGCGGCGCGATCACGGTCGTGCCCGATGAGCCGTTCCTGCGTTCGGGGACGCTGCGCGACAACATCGCGCTGGCCAAACCCGACGCCACCGACGCGGAAATCGAGGCCGTCGCCGAGGATGCGCAGGTGACGTTCGTCGACCAGCTGCCCGACGGGTGGGACACCGCCATCGGCGAGCGCGGCCATAACCTGTCCGGCGGCCAACGCCAGCGCGTCGCCCTCGCCCGTGCTCTGCTCGCCCGGCCGCGGATCCTGGTGCTCGACGACGCGACCTCCGCCATCGACGCCGCCACCGAAGCCCTCATCTTCGACGCGCTGCGCACCCGTTACGGGGACATCACCACGGTCGTCGTCGCCCACCGTTCCTCCACCCTGGAGTTGGCCGACCGCATCCTCGTCCTCGACGGCGGGCGCGTCACCGGCTACGGCACGCGCGACGAACTTCTCGCCGGCCACCCCGGATTCGCCGACCTGATGGACCTGTCCGACGACGACCGCGCCCGCGCCCGCGCCGCGCTCGACGCCGAACGCGACGGCGACGCCGATCCCCTGGTCATCGACGCACCCGACGCCGCGGAACCCGACCGGGCGGTGCTGTGGCCGACGGCGAAGACCGAGGCCGGTGCAGGCGTCGGGTCCGACCGCGTGATCTCGGCAACGGGCGCGGGAGCCGGAATGAGCGGTGGCGGCGCAGGCGGTGCGATGGGCGCAGGCGGCGGGGGCGGCCGGGGCGGCGGCCATCGCGGGATGGGCGGCGGCATGGGGGCCGCGATGATGAACGCCCCGGTCACCCAGGACCTCCTCGACCGCATCGCCGCCCTGCCCCCGGCCGACGAAGAACCCCGCATCGCCGCCTCCGCCCTCGACGACTCGCGGCCGTTCAGCCTGCCGAACCTGCTGTCCAACGCACGGATGCTCATTCTCGCCGTCGTCGCACTGCTGCTGGTGACCACCGCCGCGGACCTCGCGTTCCCCATGCTCGTGCGCTGGGCCATCGACGACGGCGTGTCCGCCGGCGACGAAACCACCCTCTGGCTCGCCGCCGCAGCCGGCCTGGGCGTCGTGGCCGTGAGCTTCATCGCCATCGCCGCCACGACCGTGCTGACCTCCCGCACCGGCGAACGACTGCTCTACGCCCTGCGCGTCCGCTCCTTCCGCCACCTGCATTCGCTGGGACTGGACTACTTCGAACGTCAACGGTCGGGACGCATCATGACGCGGATGACCACCGACATCGACGCCCTGTCGTCCTTCCTGCAAACCGGCGTCGCCCAGGGCATCATCGCCCTGTCCACCCTCCTGGGCGTCGCCGGCATGCTGCTGGCCACCAACGTCACGCTGGCCGGGGTGGCGCTGCTGGCGCTGCCGATCGTCGCGGTGGCCACGGCGGTCTTCCGGTCGATTTCGTCGAAGCTCTACGCCGCCGCCCGCGAACAGGTCTCCACCGTCAACGCCGACTTCCAGGAGACCATCGGCGGCCTGCGCGCCATCCAGATGCACCACCGCGTCGCCGACGTCGAACGATCCTTCGCCCGCCAGTCCGACCGCTACCGCCGCCTGCGCATCCGTGCCCAAGCCGCCGTGAGCGTCTTCTTCCCCGGCATCAACCTCATCGCCGAACTGACCACCGCCGCCGTGCTCTTCGTCGGCGCCACCCAGGTCGCCGAGGGCGCCACCACCGCCGGCGTGCTCATCGCGTTCACCCTGTACCTGGGCATGATGTTCGGCCCCATCCAGCAGCTGTCCCAGGTTTTCGACGGCTACCAGCAAGCGCGCGTCGGCCTGACCCGCATCTCCGACCTGTTGGGCACCGAACCGACCGTCGCCGACGATGGCGCCCGCGACGGAGCCCGGGCGGCCGCCGCCGGCGACGTCGCACTCGACGACGTCACCTTCCGCTACGCCCCCGCAGACTCCGACGCCTCCGACGGCGACGCGACCACCGGCCGAAAGACCGATGCAGGATCCGGTGCGACCATCGACTCCACCGAGGAAGCCGACACCACCGCCCCCACCTCCCTCCCGCCGACCGTGCTCGACGGACTCGACCTCCACATCCCCGCCGGGCAAACGATCGCCGTGGTCGGATCCACCGGTGCGGGGAAGTCGACCGTCGTCAAGCTCCTGGCCCGCTTCCACGACCCCGTGTCCGGCGCCGTGCGCGCCTCGGGCACCGACATCCGCGAATTCCCCCTCGAACAATGGCGCGCCACCCTCGGCTACGTGCCCCAGGAACCCCACCTGTTCCACGGCACCATCGCATCGAACATCGCCTACGGCCGCCCCGACGCCGACGAGGACGCCATCACCGACGCCGCCCGCCGCGTCGGCGCACTGACCGCCATCGCCGCCATCCCCGGCGGCTTCACCCACCCCGTCAACGAACGCGGACGCGGTCTGTCGTCCGGCCAACGCCAACTCATCGCCCTGGCCCGCGCCGAAATGGTCGACCCCGCGCTGCTGCTTCTCGACGAAGCCACCGCCACCCTCGACCCCGCCACCGAAGCGACGTTCCTCGCCGCCGCCGACCGCGCCACATGCCGCCGCACCTCGGTCATCGTCGCCCACCGACTCGCCACCGCAGCCCGCGCCGACAGAATTTTGGTGATCGAAAATGGTCGCATCATCGAAGACGGGGCTCACGCCGCTCTACTGGCGGCGGGCGGCCCCTACGCTCGGCTGTGGGACACGTACCATAAAGGGGCGGCGGACGTGGAGGAACGGGACAACAACCGTTATCCTTGATTGACTCCAAAAACTCCGCAGTCAACGCGCAGATGCAATCAACATGAAATGAGGCGAGTACCTGCCGTGAGCAGCGACATGAGCTTCGGCCAGAACGAGTGGCTGGTCGACGAGATGTTCCAGCAGTTCAAGAAGGATCCCGATTCCGTCGACCCGGAATGGCGCGATTACTTCACCAAGAACGCCTCCGGTTCGGACCTGTCGGCCGCCAGCCGCGTCGGCTCCGCGACCCCGCGCAACAACCCGCAGGATCCGGCGCCGATGGCCAAGCCCGCAGCCGCCACCGAGGCCGAGGCCAGGGAAACCGGCCGCCGCCCGTCGAAGGGACCGGAGCCGACCGGCACCCCGCAGAAGGCCTCCCCGATCCGGGCGAAGAAGTCCCCCATGGACATCGCCGCGGCCGCCGAGGCCCCCGAGGCCGGCAAGACCGCCCTGCGCGGCATCGGCAAGGCCATCGCCAAGAACATGGACATCTCGCTGGAGGTCCCGACGGCCACGTCGGTCCGCGACATGCCCGCCCGCCTCATGTTCGAAAACCGCACCCTGGTCAACGACCAGCTCAAGCGCACCCGCGGCGGCAAGATCTCCTTCACCCACATCATCGGCTACGCGATGATCAAGGCCGTCATGGCCCACCCGGACATGAACAACTCCTACGACGTCGTCGACGGCAAGCCGACGCTCGTCGTCCCGGAGCACATCAACCTGGGCCTGGCCATCGACATGCAGAACAAGGACGGCTCCCGCGCCCTCGTCGTCGCGGCCATCCGCGAATGCGAGACGCTGTCGTTCAAGGAGTTCGTCGACGCCTACGAGGACATCGTCGTCCGCGCCCGCAACGGCAAGCTGACCGGCAAGGACTTCTCCGGCGTCACCATTTCGCTGACCAACCCGGGCGGCATCGGCACCCGCCACTCCGTGCCCCGCCTGACCAAGGGCCAGGGCGCCATCATCGGCGTCGGCTCCATGGATTACCCCGCCGAGTTCGCCGGCGCCTCCGCCGACCGTCTCGCCGAGCTGGGCGTCGGCAAGCTGGTGACCATCACCTCGACCTACGACCACCGCATCATCCAGGGTGCGGAGTCCGGCGAGTTCCTGCGCACCATGTCGCAGCTGCTCGTCGACGACAAGTTCTGGGATCAGATCTTCGAGGACATGGGAGTGCCCTACACCCCGGTCCGCTGGGCGCAGGACATCCCCAACGTCGGCGTCGACAAGAACACCCGCGTCATGCGCCTCATCGAGGCCTACCGTCAGCGCGGTCACCTGCTCGCGGACATCGACCCGCTGCACTTCGACCACCCGAACATCATCACCCCCGACCACCGCGACCTCGACATCGCCACCCACGGCCTGTCGCTGTGGGACTACGACCGCACGTTCAACGTCGGCGGCTTCGGCGGCAAGGAGCGCATGACCCTGCGCGAGGTGCTCATCCGCCTGCGCAACGCCTACTGCCTCAAGGTCGGTTCCGAGTACACCCACATCCTCGACGCCGACGAGCGCGAGTGGCTGCAGGACCGCATCGAGGGCGGCCAGCCCCGCCCGACGCACGCCGAGCAGAAGTACATCCTGCAGAAGCTCAACGCCGCCGAGGCGTTCGAGAACTTCCTGCAGACCAAGTACATCGGCCAGAAGCGATTCTCCCTCGAGGGCGCCGAGTCGCTGATCCCGCTGATGGACGCCGCCATCGACACCGCGGCCGGACAGGGCCTCGACGAGGTCGTCATCGGCATGCCGCACCGTGGCCGCCTCAACGTGCTGGCCAACATCGTCGGCAAGCCCCTGTCGCAGATCTTCACCGAGTTCGAGGGCAACATGGACCCGGCCCAGGCCGGCGGCTCCGGTGACGTGAAGTACCACCTGGGCACCGAGGGCCGCCACATCCAGATGTTCGGCGACGGCGAGATCGACATCACCCTGACCGCCAACCCGTCCCACCTCGAGGCCGTCAACCCGGTCGTCGTGGGCCTGGCGCGCGCCAAGCAGGACATCATCGACCGCGGCGAAGAGGGCTACTCGGTCATGCCGATGCTGCTCCACGGCGACGCGGCCTTCGCGGGCCTGGGCATCGTCCAGGAGTCCCTGAACCTCATGGCCCTGCGCGGCTACAAGGTCGGCGGCACCGTCCACATCGTGGTGAACAACCAGATCGGTTTCACCACCTCCCCCGACTCCTCGCGTTCGTCGTACTACGCCACCGACCTGGCCAAGGCCTACGGCTGCCCGGTCTTCCACGTCAACGGCGACGACCCGGAGGCCGTCGTGTGGGTCGGCCAGCTGGCCGTCGAGTACCGCAACCGCTACGGCAAGGACGTCGTCATCGACCTCGTCTGCTACCGCAAGCGCGGCCACAACGAGGCCGATGACCCGTCGATGACCCAGCCGGCGATGTACGACGTCATCGACGCCAAGGAGGGCGTGCGCGCCGCCTACACCGAGGACCTCATCGGCCGCGGCGACCTGTCCGAGGAAGAGGCCGAGGCCGCCCGCCGCGACTTCCACGACCAGATGGAGGCCGTGTTCAACGAGGTCCGCGCCGCCGAGCGCGGTGGCCCGGGCGAGCAGACCGGCATCACCGGCTCCCAGCCGCTGCCGCACGGCCTGGACACCAGCATCGACAAGGTCGAGCTGCAGGCCATCGGCAACGCGCACGTCAACCTCCCCGAGGGCTTCACCGCGCACTCGCGCGTCGCCCCGGTGGCCAAGAAGCGCGCCGAGGCCGCGAAGGAAGGCGGCATCGACTGGGGCTTCGCGGAGCTGCTGGCGTTCGGTTCGCTCGCCGGCGCCGGCCGCACCGTCCGCCTGGCGGGCGAGGATGTCCGCCGCGGCACCTTCACCCAGCGCCACGCGGTCCTCATCGACCCGAACACCGGCGCCGAGTACAACCCGGTCAACGCCTACGCCGAGTCGCAGGGCAACGGCGGCCGTTTCATGGTGTACAACTCGGCGCTGACCGAGTTCGCGGCCATGGGTTACGAGTACGGCTACACGCTGGGCAACCCGGACGCGGTCGTCGCGTGGGAGGCGCAGTTCGGCGACTTCGCCAACGGCGCGCAGACCATCATCGACCAGTACATCTCCTCCGGCGAGGCGAAGTGGGGCCAGACCTCCAAGCTGATCCTGCTGCTGCCCCACGGTTACGAAGGCCAGGGCCCGGACCACTCCTCCGCCCGCATCGAGCGTTTCCTGCAGCTGGCGGCCGAGGGTTCGTACACCGTCGCTCAGCCGTCTGACCCGGCGAACTACTTCCACCTCCTCCGTCGTCACGCGCTGTCGGACCTGCACCGTCCGCTGATCGTCTTCACCCCGAAGTCGATGCTGCGCAACAAGGCCGCGGTGTCGCCGGTGGAGGCGTTCACCGAGCAGAAGAAGTTCAAGTCGGTCATCGACGACCAGTACTTCGAGTCCGGACAGGGCGACAAGGACAAGGTCAAGACGATCCTGCTGGTGTCGGGCAAGCTGTACTGGGAGCTGGAGAAGAAGCGCCAGAAGGACAAGCGCGACGACGTCGCCATCGTCCGCCTGGAGATGCTGCACCCGATCCCGTTCAACCGTCTGCGGGACGCGTTCGACAACTACCCGAACGCCACCGAGGTTCGCTTCGTCCAGGACGAGCCGGCGAACCAGGGTCCGTGGCCGTTCCTGGCGCTGGGTCTGCCGGAGGTCCTGCCGGACATGCCGAAGCTGACCCGCGTGTCGCGTCGCGCCCAGTCGTCGACGGCGACGGGTGTGGCGAAGGTTCACGCCATGGAACAGAAGGCTCTGCTCGAGGAGGCCTTCAAGTAGGCCGCCCGCGCATCAGGGTTTGACGAGGCCCCCGCTTCCGACCATCGGGTCGGGGCGGGGGCCTTCCGCATGTCCGGTTGGGCTGTGCGCGATTTGCTTGACGACGCCTATCCCCCGGCGTCTACCCGGTGGTGAATCGGGAGGTGTCGAGCCATTCGGCGGCGACCTCCGACGGGTTTTCCCCCGCGGTGGCGCGGGTGGTCAGGTCGTCGAGTTCTTCGGTCGACAGCGACCCGGCGACGCGGTTGAGGACGTTGACGCGGTCGGCCCTCGTCAACGCCGGCTTGAGGTAGAAGGGCACGATGTGCTGCGGCAGCACGGCGCCGGGGTCCTCGTCCGCGCGTGCTTCGAGTGCGGCCGCCTCGTCCTCGTCGAGTCCGTCCTCGCGGCCGCAGCCCTGCGCGTTGGACGGGTCGGTGGCCATGATTTCTCCGGGCAGCGCCGCCGACATGGCGCCGTAGACGCGGTCGCGCCATTCGGCGGACAGGGCCTTGCCGGGGTCGTCGTCGGCGAGGTATTCCTCGGCGAGTTCGCGGGCGGTCGCCGGGTCGATGAGCCCCAGCAGTTCGCCGGTGCAGCCGAACGACAGCGTCACGGTCCCCGACTGCACGGCCAGCATCCGTTCGTCGGCGGGCACCTCGACGACCGGCGCGGCTTCCCGACCACGCCGTTCCAGCGCGCCGGCGTACACCTCGGCCATGACGGCCTGCTGGGCGATGCGCGCGTCGGCGCCGACGACGACCGGCTCGGACTGTTCGGCGGGCACGGGCACGGCGGGGTCCTGGGACGCGCAGCCGGCCAGCACCAGGGTCGTCGCCAGCGTCGCCGACAGCATCACCGGCAGCCTTGCCGTCGACGTCCCCGTCGACTCCGCACCCCGCATGCGCATTGCCCCCCGTGCTTGACCCGTTCGGCGATACCTCCGGTCGCGTCGTAAGCTCATTCCGATGCGCCGGACCTCCGTCATCTTCGCGGCACCGCTCACGGCCTTCACCACTTCGCTTCCGTCAATCGGCAATACGCCGCCAGATTACCCACGTAGGAGGTCCCAGTGCCCTCGTCCCCCCGGCCGACTCCGCGGACGAATCGTCGCAAAGCATTCGAGCCGGCGCAGGACGCGATGCGCGACTGCGGCGTCTACGTCAACGGACACCGCCTGCCGGGGCAATTCGACCACCGCAGCGCACTCGAAGAGGTCCGCAACCGCGGCGAAGGTTTCGTGTGGCTGTCGCTGTCACGGCCGAACGCGGTGCAGATGGACGCCATCGCCGAGGAGTACGGCCTCCACGAGCTCACCGTCGAGGACGCCCTGACGCAGCGGCAGCGCCCGAAGGTCGAGATTCACGACGACCACATGGTTTTCGTCATCCGTTCCGTCCACTACAACCCGGACGGCACGGAGGAAGACGAAAACGAGAAGATCAATACCGGCCAGCTGCTCATGGTGCTGGGGCGCAACTACATCATCACCATCCGCATGGGCATGGCCCGCGAGGCGCTGAGCATCCTCGGCGAACGCGTGGCCGAGGACCCCGAGCTGATCCAGCCGGGGCCGGCGGGCGTGCTGTGGGCGATCACCGACTACCTCGTCGACGACTACCTGCGCACCGTCCAGCAGCTGGAGGAACTCGTCGAAGACATGGAAGACGACGTCTTCGAGCCGGGATACATCACGGAGATCGAGGACATCTACATCCTCAAGCGCGAGATCCTGGAGATGCGCCACGCCATCGACCCGCTGACGACGGCGCTGCGCTCCATCATGGCGATGCGCGGCCAGCTGATGCCGAAGTCCGTCCGCCGCTACCTGTCGGACGTCCTGGACCACCAACTCGTCGCCGCCGACATGGCGCAGGGTTTCGACGAGCGTCTGTCCGCCCTGATCGACGCCGCGGCCGTGAAGATCCAGCTGCAGCAGAACACCGACATGCGCACCATTTCCGCCTACGCCGCCATCCTCGCCGTGCCGACCGCACTGGCCGGAATCTACGGCATGAACTTCGACCGCATGCCCGAGCTGCATTGGGAGTACGGGTACTACATCGTCCTGCTCATCATGGCCGGGATCGTCGCGTTCCTGGTATGGCTGCTGCGCCGCAACAAGTGGCTGTAGCTGCTTGCTTTGCGACGCCCGCGTCCCCGCCCATTGACGGGGAGCCTGGCAGCGATCAGCGCAGTCGACGCTGGGCGAGCAGGTCGCGGGCCTTCTCGGCGTTGCGGGGGTTGCACAGGACGTCGTACCGGCCTGCGACGATCTCGGTGGTCGACGCGAAGTCCCGCTTGCCGTTCTGCATGCCGTAGGGCACTGCGGCCAGGATGATGCCGAACACCGCGCCGACGACGACGCCGGTGATCAGCGGGGCGATCCAGTCTTCCTGGAACAGGCCGAGCAGCAGGCCGAAGAACAGGCCCATCCACACGCCGTACAACGCTCCTCCGCCGAGTACCTTGCCCCACGTCAGACGGCCGACCACCCGCTCGACCTGCATGAGGTCGACGCCGACGATGGTCAGATCCGACACCGGAAACTCATCCCGGTCGGACAGTTCGTCGACGGCGGCCTGCGCCTCGGCGTACGTGGTGAAGGTTCCGATCGGCCATCCCTCGGGCGGCGTGGCGGTGGGTTTTCCGTAGGGGCGGCGGCCCTGGGCCATGACGGTGATGCTCCTTTTGATCCTCGGCTGCGGGCGGTGTCGGCCGGCGACCGGCGGCCAACGGAAGTGAATCGGCGGATGCCCGCTCGTTCCACCCCCTTCAACGGCCCGGCCTCGGAATTTGTTCCAATCACGGCGGCCCCGACGCGGCGGTTATTGTTGTGTCCATGACTTCAATCGATCGCGTGTACGCCGGACGTTTGTCGGGGATGATCGTGCGCAACCCCGACGGCGACGCCATCGGACGGGCCCGCGACGTGGTCGTGCGGCTGCGCCCCTCCGGCGCCCCTTCGCGGGCGTTGGGGCTGGTGCTGCAGCTGACCGACAAGCGCAGGGTGTTCGTGCCCATGGGGCGCATCACCGCCATCGAGCCGAATGAGATCCTGCTCAACTCCGGCCTGGTGTCCATGCGGCAATTCCGGGCGCGGCCGGGCGAATCGACGGTGCTCGGCGACCTCGTCGGCGCGAAGGTGCAGATCGACGACCCCGACCTGGAGCACCTGCACGGCGTGCCGCAGGAACTCACCGACGTCGAGATGGAACGCTCCCGCACCCGCGACTGGATCCTCACCCGCGTCGCCGTGCTCGGCCCGAAACGGGGGTTGCGCGGCCGCCGGGATGTCGCCGTCGCCCCGTGGAACCACGTCCACGGCCTCGGCGCCGGCGCGGAACCCAGCGACCACGACACCGAGCTCATCGCCGAGTTCCACGAGATGCGCCCCGCCGACGTCGCCTCCGCCATGGCCGACATGTCCAATGAACGGCGCCGCCGCATCGCAGAGGCGCTTGACGACGAACTGCTCGCCGACATCATCCAGGAACTTCCCGACGACGACCAGACCGAAGTCCTGGAAGACCTCACCATCGAACGCGCCGCGGACATCCTGGAGGAGATGGATCCCGACGACGCCGCCGACCTGCTCGGCGAACTCGACGAAAACCGAGCCGACGTGCTGCTGGAACTCATGGCCCCCGAGGAGTCGCAGGCGCTGCGGCGACTCATGGTCTTCGAACCCGACACCGTCGGTGGTCTGATGACGTCGGACCCTCTGATCCTCCAGCCCACCACCACCGTCGCCGAGGCGTTGGCCAGGGCGCGTGACCCGGAGCTGCCGACGTCGCTGGCGTCGATGGTCTTCGTCGTGCGTCCCCCGACGGCGACGCCCACCGGCCGCTACCTCGGCTGCGTGCACCTGCAGAAACTGCTGCGCGAACCACCGTCGACGCAGATCGGCGGCATCCTCGACCCCGACCTGCCGCCCCTGTACGCCGAAGACGACGACGAAATCGCCGCACGGTACTTCGCCACCTACAACCTGGTGTGCGGGCCGGTCATCGACGACGAAGGCCACCTCCTCGGAGCGCTGAGCGTCGACGACCTGCTCGACCACATGCTCCCCGACGACTGGCGCGAAGACGGCATCCGCCCCGCCGGCCGCATCCGCACGGCCGCTGCCGCCAACACGGAGGCGTCGCAAAGCAACGCAACCCGGACCACCGGCACGACGAAGAAGGAGGCGTAACCCATGGCGAAGGACGCCCACCGCACCGAACGGCCCGCCAAGGAGCGCCTCGGGCTGGACACGCCCGTCGTCGCCCGCCGGAAGAAATACCTCGACTTCGACGGCGACCGCGTCGGCGAAGTCGCCGAAAGCGTCGCCCGATTCCTCGGCACCGGCAAATACCTGGCGTTTCAGACGATCATCGTCGTCGCCTGGATCGCCCTCAACATCGGCGGCATGTGGTGGAACTGGGACCCCTACCCGTTCATCCTGCTCAACCTGGCGTTTTCCACCCAGGCCGCCTACGCCGCGCCGCTGATCCTGCTCGCGCAGAACCGGCAGGAGGACCGCGACCGCGCCTCCGTCAACGAAGACCGCCGCCGCGCCGCCGAAACCAAGGCCGACACCGAATTCCTCGCCCGCGAAATCGCCGGCGTCCGCGCCATCGTCGGCGAAGCAGTCACCCGCGACTACCTGCGCCGCGAACTCGACGACCTCACCGGCGTCCTCGAACGCATCGAAGCCCGCCTCTACGAAGAAGACCGCCACCCCGGCGCGCACCACGACGACCGCCACCCCGGCTCCCCCGCAGACCACGACGACCGATAGAATCCCAACCGATGTCCACGATTACTGAAGCCCAGGTCCGCACCGCCCTCTCCACGGTCGAGGATCCCGAGGTCCGTCGCCCGATCACCGAAATCGGCATGGTCAAGTCCATCGCCATTTCGGAGTCGAACGACGTCGCCGTCGAGGTGTACCTCACCATCGCCGCGTGCCCGATGAAGAACACCATCGTCGAGCGCACCGAAGATGCCGTCAAGGGCATCGAGGGCGTCGGCGCCGTCACCGTCACCACCGACGTGATGAACGACGAGCAGCGCCGCGAATTCCGCAACGCCGTCCGCGGCTCGGCCTCCGAGCCGGTGATCCCCTTCGCCCAGCCGGAATCCCGCACCCGCGTCTACGCGGTGGCGTCCGGCAAGGGCGGCGTGGGCAAGTCGTCGGTGACGGTGAACCTCGCCGCCGCGCTGGCCGCCAAGGGCCTGGCCGTCGGCGTGCTCGACGCCGACGTCTACGGCCACTCCGTGCCCCACATGATGGGTTCGCAGGACAAGCCGCACCAGGTCGACGACATGATCATGCCGCCGCAGGCCCATGGCGTGTCGCTGATTTCCATCGGCCACTTCGTCGACGACAACGCGCCGGTGGTGTGGCGCGGCCCGATGCTGCACCGCGCGATCCAGCAGTTCCTGGCCGACGTGTTCTGGGGCGACCTCGACGTGCTGCTGTTCGACCTGCCCCCGGGAACCGGCGACATCGCCATTTCCGTGGCGCAGCTGGTGCCCAACGCCGAGCTGCTGATCGTCACCACGCCGCAGATGGCGGCGGCCGAGGTCGCCGAGCGCGCCGGCACCATCTCCCTGCAGACTCGCCAGCGCATCGCCGGCGTCATCGAGAACATGAGCTGGATGGAGATGCCCGACGGCTCCAAGATGGAGGTCTTCGGTTCCGGCGGTGGCGAGACCGTCGCCAAGCGCCTGACGCAGATCACCGGCGGCACGGTGCCGCTGCTGGGCCAGGTGCCGCTGGACACCCGCCTGCGCGAAGGCGGCGACGAGGGCACCCCCATCGTCCTGTCGGAACCGGAGTCCGGCGCGGGCAAGGCCCTCAACGACATCGCGGCGAAGCTGTTCACCCGGCGCGAGTCCCTGGCCGGAAAGTCGCTCGGCCTGGGTGTCACGCCCAAGTAGGAATCCGCGGCGGCCAGCACCGGCCGCCACCGGCTCCCACCGTCCGCATCGGTCAACCCGACTTCAATTGCGTATTCTGGACTCCATGTTCAGTCCCCGCGATCTCCCGCTCCCCCTCGTCGGCGCCCCGATGGCCGGCGGTCCCTCCACGCCGGAACTGGTCTCCGCCGTCGCGCGGGCCGGGGGCCTCGGCATGATCGCGGCGGGCTATCTCACCGCGGCACGGCTCGCCGAGGTCATCGACGCCGCTGCCGCGCTGTGCGACGCCCCGACTTCCCGTCGCCGCGCCGACCGTCCCTCCGGGAGCAGCCGGTCGGCGCGCGGGCGCATCGGCCTGAACCTCTTCGTGCCGGACGCGGACGATTCCGAAGGTTGGCGCGAGTACCGCGATCTTCTGGCCGAGGATTTCCCGGGGGTGGATCTGCCCGCCGCACCAAGGTGGTCCGACGACGATTGGGATGCCAAGCTCGCGCTGCTCACCGGAAGTTCCGCAGCCGGGCCGTGCGACGCAGTTTCGACCGTCACCTTCACGTTCGGGTTACCCGAGCGGGCGGTCGTGCACGCCCTCAACGAGGCCGGGAAATCGGTCGGCGTCACCGTCACCGGCCCGGTTGACGCGCAGGCGGCGCTCGACGTCGGGGTGGACTATCTCATCGTCCAGGGGCCCGGTGCCGGCGGACACCAGTCGACCTTCACCGTCGCCGAGATTCCCGCGTCCGTCGATTCCGTTGAAGCGCAATCGGCGACGGCGGAACTCGTGCGGTCGGTGCGCGCGCTGACGGAAGAACACGCGAAGAGGATCGCCGACGACACCCCGACCGTGCCGATCATCGCGGCCGGCGGCGTCGGCGGGCGCTCGGACGTACGGGCTTTGTTGGCGGCCGGCGCGGACGCGGTGCAGGTGGGCACGCTGCTGCTCACCGCCGACGAGGCGGGTACGCGGCAGCCGCACCGCGAAGCCCTGCTGGCCCGGGACCGCGACACCGTGCTGACCCGGTGCTTCTCCGGCCGTTTGGCCCGTGCCTTGGTCAACGATTTCACGCTTCGGTACACCGATGCGGCGCCGGCGGCGTACCCGCACGTGCACTATCTGACGTCGCCGATCCGCGCGGCAGCCGCCGATGTCGGCGATCCCGAGGGACTCAATCTGTGGGCCGGCGTGGGCCACCGGTCGTGCCGTGCGGCGTCGGCGGCGGAGATCCTCGAAGAGCTGGCGCCGTAGCGGCGGGCCAGAGTCGGCTACAGAACGTCGTCGTCGGCCCAGTTGTGGCCGCCGGCCTGGGCGCCGCCGTTCGGGTTCGCAGCGGGGTTCACGCCGCCGGCATTCGGGTTCGCTCCACCGCCGTCGTTGGTGTTGACCGTGTTGCCCGGCAGCGCATTGCCTCCGGCCGCACCCGGGTTGGGGTTCGCGGCATCGCCGGCGGTTCCGGCGGCCCCTCCACCTGCGGCGGGCTTGCCGGACAGCAGGTCGAGGTACGTGTCGTCGCCGTCGAAAAGCGTGCGCGTCAGCGCGGTCTTGGGGTTGAGCTTGCGCAGCTCGTTGAGCTCGCCCAACGGCTTGCGCAGTTCGTCGAAGTCCTCGCCGAATTCGCCGGTGATGCTCTGCCGGGCATCGTCGATCGCGGTGCGGGCCGCGAGGATCATCGCACGGACATCCGTGATGATGCTCGGCAGCCGCTCCGGACCGATCAGCACCAGACCGACGATGAGAATAAGGAGGATTTCTCCCCAACCGACATTAGAGAACACGAGTTAGTACCTTAGCCGCCATGGCAGTCGATTGCAGATGCTGGGCGGGCCGATTACGCAGCGCCCGCCGCCGCGTTTGCTTTACGACGCCGCTCACCCCGCCGGAGTGACGTCGAGTTCCATGGTCTGCCCGTCGCGGACGAGCGTGACGCGGACGGTCTCGCCGACGGGCACGCCCCAAATGGCGACGGTGAGCTCATCGGCCGAACCAACCGACCGCTCCCCGACCGCCGTGATGACGTCGCCCTCCCGGATGCCGGCGGCGTCGGCGGGTCCGTCCGGCACGACGGTGGCGACTTCGGCACCGGTGACCGCACCATTGGCGGCCGTCCGAGCGGCGATGCCGATGTCGGGGTGGACGGGCTGCTCGCCGGCGATGAGCTGCTCGGCGATGTCCTTGGCCATGTTGATGGGGATGGCGAAACCAAGGCCCTGCGACCCTCCGGACACGGAGTAGATGACGGTGTTGATGCCGATGACCGCACCACGCACGTCGACCAGCGGACCGCCCGAATTGCCCGGGTTGATGGAGGCGTCGGTCTGGATTGCGTCGGCCACGCCGTCGGTGTCGGTGCCCTCGCCGGCCAGCTTCACCGGACGGTTGAGCGCGGAGACGATGCCCGAGGTCACCGTGCCGTTGAGACCCTGCGGCGACCCCATCGCGATGACGGTGTCGCCGACGCGGACCTGCGACGAATCGCCCAGCTCGGCGACGGTGAGGCCCGAGACGTCCTCGACTTTGATCACCGCCAGGTCGGTTCTGGGGTCGCGGCCGACGATGGTGGCCGGCACGCTGCGGGGATTGCCCGCGTCGGTGAACGTCACGGCCAGCTCGACGTCCTCGGCATCGGCGGCCTCGGAGACGACGTGGTTGTTGGTGAGGATGTGCCCCGCATCGTCGATCACCACGCCCGAGCCGATGCCGCTCATCCCCGCGGCGTCGATGCTGATCGACGCGACGGCCGGCTGCACGCGTCGGGCGACGTCGCCGATCTCCGTGAGGTCACCGTTGCCCGGACGCCCCTCCACCTGCCGCAGTTCGACGCGCTCATGGTCGGCCCGGAACGTCTTGCCCGCCCAACCGCCGGCGAATCCACCGATGCCACCCAGCACCAGCACCACCGCCGCGCCGAGGACGAGGAAGCGCCACGGCACGATGCGGCCGAACATCGCCTCGCGCACGTCGACGCGGGGCACGGGCACGACGGGCTCGCGCTTGGGCCGCTTCGGCTTCCGTGCGGTGCCTCCGGTGACCATGCGGGTGCGCGGGTTCGCCCACGGCGAGTACCCGTCCCCGGCGTCGTCGCGGGGTTCGTCGAACAGTCCGCCGCCACCGCCTTTGCGTGACGACGACCCGCGTCCATCCACATTCGGCGGCAACTGCAGACCTTGGTGGGTGGCGCCGCCCGGAGAAAAGGCCAGATCCTCGCGGGAGACGTAGGCGTCGAGGACGGCGTCGCCACCACCGGCGTCCCGGCCACCGGTTCCCCAGCCCTCGGCACTGCGGCCACCCGTGCCCCAACCTTCGGCGGCCCCTCCGCCGAACTGCTCACCCCGATGACGGGGATCCACGCCGCCGACGACGCCGTCGGGACGGGCGAACGGATCGCGCCCCGTCACTGGCCGTTCCTCGGCCCGCGCAAAGTACGCCACGTGGATTCGAAAAACGCGGCCAACGAATCCGGCCGGCGATGCGACAAATGGCGCGCGCCGGGCGCATTCTCCGGCATCTGCTCCCGCGACAACGACGCAAGACGCTCCCGCAGATCCGCGGGAATGCGCACCTCGCCGGAATTGCGGAGACGCCGAGCCGCCTGACGCTGCCTGGCCACCTCACGCCGACACTCGGCGCACGCCAACAAATGCGCCTGCGCACGACGACGCGCCACCGCCCCCAACTCCCCGTCGACGAACGCCGCAACGGCCTCGGTGCCCAAATGGTCGGTCGACGCGAACTCCTGATGCGGTGCAGCCACTGTCGCGCCTCCTCCAAAAAGCCTGGCCCGCAACATCACGGGCGATGAGGGTGAGGTCGGATCGTCGTCAAGCAACGGCCGCGGAAACCCCGCGCCGCCGACGCCGACCACCCCACCGGTCGGTTCTCCCGCCCACGATACCGACGACGACCGCCCGATGGCGCAACTACCGCGCGTGCGTGAAGGACTCGCGCTCCGCGCGCTCCCGCTCCGCAGCCTCCAAATGCGCGCGAAGCTGGGTCCGGGCGCGGTGAATGCGGGAACGGACGGTGCCCATCTTCACGCCGAGTGTGTCGGCGATCTCCTCGTACGTCAGGCCCACGACGTCACACAGCACCACCGCCGCACGATAATCCGGGTGCAGCGCCGCCAACGCACGCTCCAAATCCGGATCCAAATTCGCGTCGGCGTAGACCTCCTCCGGCGTAGGCGCCGTGCCCGGCACGCGATCGTAATTCTCCGGCAGCGCCTCCATCCGAATCGCCTGACGATGCCGAACCATGTCCAGGAACAGATTCGTCGTGATCCGATGCAGCCACCCCTGGAACGTGCCCGGCCGGTAGCGCTTCAACGAACGGAACACCCGCATGAACGTTTCCTGCGTCAGATCCTCCGCATCATGCGGGTTGCCCGTAAGGCGGAACGCGAGACGGTAGACGCTGTCGCCGTGCTCCTCGACCAACTCCGCCCACGTGGGCATGTCCCCCTCGCCCGCATCGAAGGCCGCCGTGCCGGAAAGAATCTCGGACTCCGCCGAAGCACCCGTCACCGGGCCGCCATCGGCCATGTCCCGCACATCGGCGGGGGCGTTGCTGTCCGGAACGCTGTCCGGAACGCTGTCCGGAACAGGAGAGCCTTCGTCGTTCATGGCAGGTACCTTGCCTCATCTACCTGGGGGTCCATTGACCTTAACCTGATAGTCACATGTGAGTACAGTTCCGGTTCGGAAACGAATCCCCCTGGCGACTCCCCTCGCCGATTCCGCCGCGGGTCCCGGCTCCCTATTCGCGGCCCCCTCGGCCGATTCCACCGCGGGCCCCGGCGTGCCCTCGCCGGACAACGACGACCCCGCCCTAGACTCGGCGTCGTGACCGATTCCGCAGCTCCGATCTCCGCCCTCGACGCCATGAGCGCCCACATCAACGCCACCTCCGTGGCCGATGAGGCACTGGCCGGCGCGCGCGACGACGCCGCCGAATTCGGCCTGTCGATCCCCGACGCCGTCGCCGGCGACACGCTCCCCGCGCTCGCCGCCCTGGCGTCCGCCCGCCGCCCCGACGGACCCGCCGCCGTCGCCGCGACCCCCGCGGTCGGCGTCGTCGGCCTGCACCTCTTCGCGGGCATGCCGGACAACGCCGTGCTGACGTGCATCGACCCCGAGACCGAGCACCAGAAGCTCGCCCGCGACGCCTTCCGCCGCGCCGGCATCGGCCCGTCGCGCCACCGCTTCCTGCCGTCGCGCCCGCTGGACGTGCTCGGCCGCCTGGCGCCCGGCGCCTACGACCTCATCTACGCCGACGTCTCCCCCGCCGAGATCCCGATGTTCCGCGAACGCGCATGGCCGTTGCTTTCCGACGGCGGCGTGCTGATCTTCGCCGGCGTCCTCCTCGACGGCACCATCGCCGACGAATCCCGCCGCGACCGCGACACCAACGCCGCCCGCGAGGCCGAAAAGCACCTCCTCGAACGCGAGGACGCGCTGGTGGCCCGCCTGCCCATTGGCTCGGGCGCGATTGCGCTGATCAAGAGGTAGGCGGCGCCTCGTACTCAGCCGACGAATGTGCGCCACAGGGCCCGCAGCGCACACTCGTCAAATGTGCAGCCCCGGCACCTCCCACGAATGTGCGCCACAGGGCCCGCAGCGCACACTCGTCAAAAGTGCAGCCCCGGCACCTCCCACGTATGTGCGCCACAGGGCTCACGGCGCACACTCGTCAGATCTGCAGCCCCACCTCACCTGGGCGGCCCGTCAGCACACACGAAAAAGGGGCCGCGGCACGTCACCACGCACCACGGCCATGTCCGCCTAGAACGATCAGCGGGCCGAAGCGGTCGCCTCGACGATCGCCGCACAGAACGGCTCGAGATCGCCCGGATTGCGGGACGTGATGATGTTGCCGTCGACGACGAGCGGCTCATCCACCCAGTCCGCACCGGCGTTGACCAGATCCGCCTTGCACGAGACATACGACGTCAGCTTCGTACCCGATGCCAGGCCCGCGTCAATGAACAACCACGGCGCATGGCAGATCGCCGCGATCGGCCGACCCGCCTCATGGAACGCCTTGACGAAGCGCAGCACCCCCTCGTCGATCCGCGCCGCATCCGCGTTGAGGGTGCCACCCGGCAACACCAGCGAATCGAAGACATCGACGTCGGCCTCGTTGACGTCGACGTCGACCACGAAGGTATCGGCGTGCTCCCAGTCGCCCTTCATCGCGACGAAAGACCCCTCGGAGTAGGACACGATCACGGGCTCACCACCGGCGGCGCGGATCGCACGCATCGGATCGGTCAGCTCGATCTGCTCCACGCCCTGACCCGCGAGCACCGCCACGCGACGCCCATCGAGCGGCCGACCATTGCCGGCCTGGCCCTGGTCCGCCTGGCCGTGATCGATCTGGTCCTGGTTGGACATGTCCGTCATGGTCTCCTCAACTTCTCGTTCGTTAATTCAGGCCCGGAGGCGATGCCGCCCCTCGGGCCAGGTTGGCCAATCCGCATCCGCGGATCACCGAAACTCCATGGTAACCATTAGTCACCGATGGTGGGCATTCCGCCACAATGCCGACGAATGTGCGCCACAGGGCCGGCAGCGCACACTCGTCAAATGTGCAGCCCCGCCAACACCGACGAATGTGCGCCACAGGGCCGGCAGCGCACACTCGTCAAATGTGCAGCCCCACCAGCGCCCACGAACCCGTCGCCGCACACGAAAAAAGGGCCGCGGCACGTCACCCCGCACCACGGCCCATGCCCGCCGCAAACCGGGACGGACACCGGGGAGTCACACGACCGGGAACCACGCCCCCGGCCTCACCGGCGCACCCCACGAGGCACGCCGGACGGGCGAAACGCCGGGACGTCGTCAAGCACGACAACGACCGGCAACGTCCCCGCCGCCACCCGACGGCGGCACACGGGGACGCGCGACGAACTAGACGACCTCGCCCTTGCCCACGGTCACCACGCCACCGGGGCTGATCTTGAACCGCTGGGCATCGCGCTCTGCATCGACGCCGATGATCTCGCCGTCGCCCACGACCACGTTCTTGTCCAGAATCGCATGACGCACCACGGCACCACGGCCGATGCGCACACCCGGGAACAGTACCGAACCCTCCACCGTGGCGCCGTCCTCGACGACCACGCCCGTGCTCAGCACCGAATTGCGCACCGTGCCACCCGACACGATGCACCCCGCGCCGACCATCGACGCCTGGGCGATGCCGCCCTGCGTGAACTTCGCCGGCGGCAGATTCTCATCGGCGAACGTGTGGATCGGCCACTTCTTGTTGTAGAGGTTGAACACCGGGTGCACCGAAATCAGGTCCATGTTCGCCTCGTAGAAGGCGTCGATGGTGCCCACGTCACGCCAGTAACCCTTGTCGCGCTCGGTCTCGCCCGCGACGTAGTTGTCCTTGAAGTCGTAAACGTAGGCCTCGCCCTCGGCGACCAGCATCGGAATGATGTCGCCGCCCATGTCGTGGTTCGAATCCTCGTTCTCCGAGTCCCGCTTGATCGCCTCGATCAGGGCATCGGTGGTGAACACGTAATTGCCCATCGACGCGAACGTCGACTCCGGGTCATCCGGGGTGCCCGGCGGGTCGGCCGGCTTCTCCAGGAAGCTGGTGATCCGATTGTTGTCATCCGCATCGATGCAACCGAAGGCATGCGCCTCCGAGCGCGGAACGCGGATGCCCGCCACCGTGACGCCGGCACCCGACTCGATGTGCGCCTGGACCATCTGCTCCGGGTCCATGCGGTACACGTGGTCGGCACCGAAGACGATGACGTACTCCGGCGACTCGTCGTACACGAGGTTCAGGGACTGCAGAATCGCGTCGGCCGACCCGGTGAACCAGCGCTTGCCCAGTCGCTGCTGCGCCGGAACCGGGGTGACGTACTGGCCCGTGATGCCGGACAGCTGCCACGCCTGGGAAATATGGCGGTCAAGCGAGTGGGACTTGTACTGGGTCAGCACGCAGATCTTGACGTAACCCGCGTTGACCAGGTTCGACAGCACGAAGTCGATGAGGCGGTAGCTCCCGCCGAACGGAACTGCGGGCTTGGCGCGGTCCGCAGTCAGCGGAAACAGGCGCTTGCCCTCGCCGCCGGCGAGAACGATGGACAGAACATTCGGTTGACTCCTCACGCCTCCCAACCTATATGCGTTTGCGCGGTCTCGCTTCCGATCCCCCTACCCCCGCCCCGGCACCCGCGTCCACGCCGCCCGGACAGCCGCCGCCCCACTGCACCCGAACGTCCCACCCGCGCTCCCCACCCGCGCCGCCTCCCCCGGCCGGCGCACACACCCCACCCGCGCCCGCCGCCCCCGCATGCGCCGCCCACGGCCAACCCCTCCAAATGCGGATACGCTTGTTGACATGCGAGTTGCGATGATGACCCGAGAGTATCCCCCGGAAATCTACGGCGGCGCAGGCGTACACGTCACCGAGCTCACCCGTTTCATGCGCGGGCTCGATGGCGTCGACGTCGACGTGCATTGCATGGGCGCCCCGCGCGACGAGGAGGGGTGCTACGTCCACGGCGTCGACCCCGAACTCGCCGACGCGAACCCCGCCATCAAGACCCTGTCCACCGGCCTGCGCATGGCGGACGCCGCGGCGGCGACGGACATCCAGGTCGTCCACTCCCACACCTGGTACGCCGGCCTCGGCGGCCACCTGACCGGCAAGCTCAAGGGCATCCCGCACGTGGCCACGGCGCATTCGTTGGAACCGCACCGCCCGTGGAAGCGCGAGCAGCTCGGCGGCGGCTACGACGTGTCGTCGTGGTCGGAGAAGAACACCATGGAGTACGCCGACGGCGTCATCGCGGTGTCGGCCCGCATGAAGGAGGCGATCCTCGACGCCTACCCGCGCATCGAACCGGATCGCGTGCACGTCGTGCTCAACGGCATCGACCCGGGCCTGTGGTACCCGCGCCCGACGTGGGAGGAGTCGCAGGAGGCCAACGGCTGGTCCGTGCTGGCGGACCTCGGCGTCGACCCGTCGCGCCCGATGGTCGCCTTCGTCGGACGCATCACCCGCCAGAAGGGCGTGGGCCACCTGATCAAGGCGGCGTCGCAATTCGACGACGGCGTCCAGCTGGTGCTGTGCGCCGGCGCGCCGGACACCCCGGAGATCGCGGCGGAGACCGAGCAGCTGGTCACCGACCTGCAGGCCGAGCGCGACGGCGTGTTCTGGGTGAAGGACATGCTGCCGAAGGAAAAGATCCAGGAGATCCTCACCGCCGCGGATTCCTTCGTCTGCCCGTCGATCTACGAGCCGCTGGGCATCGTCAACCTGGAGGCCATGGCGTGCGGCACCGCGGTCGTCGCCTCGGACGTCGGCGGCATCCCGGAGGTCGTCGTCGACGGCGAAACCGGTGCGCTGGTGCATTACGACGAAAACGACCCGGCGACCTTCGAAGCCGACATCGCGGCCGCGGTGAACAAGATGGTGTCCGACCGCGAGGCGGCGAAGAAGATCGGCGAGGCCGGCAAGCAGCGCGCCATCGACGTCTTCAGCTGGGAAACCATCGCCCGCGACACCGTCGAGGTGTACAAGTCCCTCATGTAGGTCGGACCATGTGGGCCCGAGCATGTAGCCCCGACCAAGTGAGTCCGGGCATATGGGACCGATGACGGCCGGCGCACCCGTCGGGGTTGCGCCGGCCGTCGTCACGTCGCACGCGACGACGCTAGCCTGGGGCGCGTGAACACCAACGCGAACCCCACCCGCGGCGACCACCCCGCCGACCTGCCCACCACCCGCCACACCTTCTTCCAGGCGTCGCTGATGACTGCCCTGCTCGACGGCATCTACGACGGCGAAATGTCGATCGGGGAACTGCTCGGCAAGGGAAACTTCGGCATCGGCACCTTCGACGGCCTCGACGGAGAAATGGTCATCATCGACGGCGTGTGCTGGCAACTGCGCGGCGACGGCTCGGCGACGAAGGCGTCGATGGGCCAGAAAACCCCCTACGCGGTGGTGACCAACTTCGTGCCGCACATCGTCCGCGACGCACCGCCCAACTGCGTGCGCGCCGACATCACCCCCTTCATCGACTCCGTCGTCCCCAGCGCCAACTACATGTACGCGCTGCGCATCACCGGCGAGTTCGAATGGGTCACCACGCGGACCGTCGTCAAGCAGTCCCGCCCCTACCCCAAGATGATCGACGCGACCGAAGCCGACGAATCCGTCGACTTCGAAAACGTCCGCGGCGTCATCGCCGGATTCCGCACCCCCGTGTACGAAAAGGGCATCTCCGTGCCCGGCTGCCACGTCCACTTCATCGACGACGACCGCACCGGCGGCGGCCACGTCCTCGACTTCAAGCTGAAATCCGGCGTCATCGAAATCTGCCCCGGCACCGACCTGCAGCTGCGCCTGCCGCTGTCCGAGGAGTTCTCCGGCGCCGAACTCGCCCCCGAAGACCTCGACGCGCAGATCCACGCCACCGAGGTCAAGGACTAGCCGACGCTACCGCTCCTTCTTGCCCAGACGCGTCACGTACGCGCGGGCGGTGATCTCCATCTGATGCGGCAGCGCGGCGATGCGCTCGGCCAACACGTCCGGATGAATGTGCCGCGCCGACGGGCTCATGCCGATCTGCGCGGCGATCGCGGCCTGATCGAGGGTCATGGGGAACTCGACGAGCTCCGGCTCTCCGACCGGCACCAGGTGGCCCTCGGCCTGCGCGATCATCCGCTCGACCTTGCCGCGCTCGACGTCGATGATGCCCAACGGCTGACGCAACTCGCCCAGGTGCCCCGTCGCCGCGGTGAGCACCACGACCTGGCCGCCAGGCTTGAGCACGCGGGCGAACTCCTCCGCATTGCGCGGCGCGAAGATCACCGTGATCGCGTCGATGGAATTGTCGCGGATGGGCAGCCGCGCCCACGCGTCGGCCACCACCGCGCCCACCCGCAGGTGGCACTTGGCCAGGTGCTTCGCCGCCGGCACCGACACGTCGATGCCCACGCCGCGCGCACCGCTGACCCCGTCGAGCGTGTGCGCCAGGTAGTAGCCCGTGCCCGCGCCGATCTCCAGGATCGCCGGATTGGCCTCCTCCGCCACGCAGGCGTCGTCGAGGACGTCCTGCACGTTGCCGGTCACCGCCTCGACGAACGGTGCGTAATGCCCGCCGGAGAGGAACTCCTCGCGGGCGGCGATCATCTTCGCATCATCGCCCGAGTAGCGCAGCCCCGCGCCACCGGCCAGCGTCACGTACCCCTGACGGGCGACGTCATAGCTGTGACCGGACTCGGACTTCAGCGTCGCCCACTCGGGGTCGCCGCACCGCAGCGGGGACCCGTCGATGGGGTCGGCGAGCACGTCGATGATGTCGGCGAGCAACCTATTCCTCCTCGGAAATCCGGCGAACCGGTGGCGCCCGTCGCGAACACCGGTGAATGGTGGCCAATCCTACCGGGCATGCCCCGCGTCAATGCCAACGGGCCGCCAATGGGCCACCGAACGCGACGCCCCGCCGACGCATCGTCGACGGGGCACGGCGAATCCGGCCGGGGCGCCTCACCGCAAGGCGGGCTCCACCCGGCGGAATCGAAGATCGGTCGGGGTCACTCGCCGACGGCGGTGAGGGCGGCGCCGAGCTCGGCGGCCTCCTCCGGCGTCAGTTCGACGACCAGGCGGCCGCCGCCGTCGGCGGGAACGCGCATGACGATCTTCTTGCCCTCCTTCACGGCCTCCAGAGGTCCATCTCCGGTCCGGGGCTTCATCGCTGCCATGTGACTTCTCCTCATTCGTGAAAGTGCGTGGACGGCTGTGCTTCGGTTTCTTCTGCGCCGCCTGCGCCGACGCGGTCGCCGACACTGCCGACGTGGTCGTCTCCGACGCCGCGCCTGCTCACCGATAATACGCCTTTTCGCACCGCCGGGGGTTTGTCCGCACTTTCGGGCAACCGCGCCAGCAGCACCGCGAACACCGACCAGAACACCGGGATGATCAGCACATACAGGCACACGACGAGAAACTGGATCATTCGTCGCCCACTCGTTCCCTCCTCGTCCCGGGCAGCATCGTGGCCAGCGGCGGGCGGTCGCCGGGAAGGTCCTCGCCGGTGGCCGGCGCCAGGCCGATCTTGCGCAGGAGCGTCGCGGACACCTCCACGGCCATCGGCGCAAGCTCGCCCAGCGGCCGGTTGCGGTGCACGCGCACCCCGAGGTCGACTTCCTGGATCGCCGCGGCGCCCCACCGGTCGGCGACGTCGACGAGCAGGCCGATCTCCACGCCATACCGCGCGGCGAACGGCAGCTCCATCAGGTCGGCCCGCCACGCCGCGTACTCTCCCGACAGCGGCTGCCGGATGACGGCCAGGTCCGGCCGAAACGCCGCCAGCAGCGGCCGGGCGGTCAACTCGGTGACGCGCCCGCCGCCGACGTCCCCCGGCGCATCCCTGCGGTAATGGCCCTTGACCAGGCGCATGGTGTCGTCGGCAAGCAACGGGGCCAGCAGCGACGGCACGAACGCCGGGGACGGGTCGCGCAGGTCGGCGTCGAGGAAGACGACGACGTCACCGCGCGCGGCGGCCACCCCGCGCCACAGGGCCTCACCTTTGCCGGGGCGGGTGGGCACGTCCGGCAGCACGTCGGCCCAATTGACCACCCGCGCCCCGGCGGCCGCGGCGACCTCGGCGGTCGCATCCGTCGAATCGGAATCCACGACGATGATCTCGTCGACGATGCCAGCCGCCAGGCTCGGCCGCACCGACTCGATCACCGACGCGACGGTCGCTTCCTCGTTGAGGGCCGGCAGGATCACCGACACCGCGGGACGCTTGACGACGCCCGCCTCCCCGCGATCCGCCTTCGTGCCATGCACACTGCCGTTGACGTTCCCGCCATCCCCGCCGCTCATTGCAGCCCCCGGATCGTCGACAGGGGCGCGACATCGCCGCGGATGGCGCCGATCATGCGGCACACGTCGACGGTGTCGTCGACCTCGTGGACGCGGAACATGGCCACGCCCTGCGCCGCCGCCCACGCCGTGGCGGCCAGCGTCGCCGGCACCCGCCCGTCGACGTCCCGGCCGACGGTCTCGCCGACGAAGTCCTTGTTCGACAACGCCATCAGCACCGGCCACCCGGCGGCGACCAGCTCGTCGAGGCGCCGCAGCAGCTCCAGGCCGTGGAAGGTGTTCTTGCCGAAGTCGTGCGTCGGATCGACCAAAACCTTGTCCTCGGGCACGCCGCAGGCCACCGCCCGCTCCGCCAACGCGGATGTTTCGGCGATGACGTCGGCGACCACGTCGTCGTAATGCACCCGAAACGGCCTGGTGCGGGGCACCGCGCCACCCGTGTGCGAGCAGACGTAGCCCGCTCGGTGCGCGCCGGCGACCTCCACCAACTCCGGATCGTGGCCCGCCCACGTGTCGTTGACCAGATCCGCGCCCGCGGCAATGGCGGCCTCGGCCACCGACGCCCGCCACGTGTCCACGCTGATGGTCACGCCCGGATGCCTGCGACGCGCCTCGGCGATGGTGGGCACCACCCGGTCGATCTCCTCGGCCGCGTCGACCACCGGCCCCGGCCCCGCCTTGACGCCGCCGATGTCGATGACGTCCGCCCCCGCCGCGACCACGGCGTCGATCCGGGCCAGCGCGGCGTCCTCCGCGGCGGTGGCACCGCGGTCGTAGAAGGAATCGGGCGTGCGATTGACGATGGCCATCACCGCCGGCAGCGGCGTCGGCTGGAATGCGCTGCGCCGGGCGCCCTTCACCCCGTCGAACTCCTTCACCGTCAGTCCAGCAGCCCCTGGTCGCCGTCGCGGTGGGCGCGGGCGATCGCCTCGCGCGCGACTTCCTCCCGGCGATCGCGCTCCTGCCCCTCGTGGGCGGCGACGATGAACTCCATGGCCTCGTCGATGGAGTCGGTGACCAGGAACAGGTCCATGTCCTCCGGCGAAATCATGCCCTCGGCCAGGACGCGGTCGCGGATCCAGTCGATCAGCCCGCCCCAGAACTCCGTGCCCAGCAGCACGACGGGGAACCGGGTGACCTTGCCGGTCTGCACCATGACCAGCACCTCGAACAACTCGTCGAGGGTGCCGAAGCCGCCGGGCAGCCCGATGAACGCCTGCGAGTACTTCAGGAACATCGTCTTGCGCACGAAGAAGTACCGGAAGTTCAGGCCCAGGTCGACCCAGTCGTTGAGGCTTTGCTCGTGCGGCAGCTCGATGCCCAATCCCACCGACAGGCCGTCGGCGTCGTAGGCCCCGCGGTTGGGCGCCTCCATCAGGCCCGGGCCGCCGCCGGTGATGCACGCGTAGCCGGCTTCGACGATGGCGCGGCCGAGTTCGCAACCCTGGATGTAGTACGGGTGGTCCTCCGGCATGCGCGCCGAACCGAACACCGTGATGGCCTTCGGGATCTCCGCCAGCGCCCCGAATCCATCGACGAACTCGGACTGGATCCGCAGCACCCTCCAGGTGTCGGTGTGCAACCAGTCGGTGGCCTGGCCCGGGTCGAGCAGGCGGCGATCCGTCGTCGAGCGGTTCGGGTCGTACTCGCCGGTGTTGCGGACCATCATCGGTCCGCGCAGCTGGCGCTTGCGCTCCGGGGAAGGGGTGCGGTGCGGGGCCATGTCGGTGGTCTCCTGGTCGGTTTCTTCGTGGTCGTGCGCGGGTGCGGCGCGGGCCGTGAACCCCGCGTCGACGGCAGCTCCGTCATTTGCGTCGTCTGCGTCGTCGGCGTTCAGCCGTGGCGTTCGCCCACCCCAGAGTAACCATCCAGCGCGTCGAGCACCCGGGCATGCAGGTCGGCGGCGATGCCGTGGCAAGCGTCGCCATCGGGCGGGGTGCCCGCGCCGAGATGCGCTGCCAGTTCCTGGGGTTCGGTGGCCACGATCTCGGTCGCGCCGGAAAGCACGGCGGATCCGGCCGGCGCGGCGGACGGCGTCGAGGCCGGGGCGTCGTCAAGCGAAGAAGCAAGCTCCGTGCCCTCGCGCACGACGAACACCCGGGCCCCCACCCCTGCCGGCAACGGCGGCAGCGGCGGCGCCTGAACCGCACGATCCAGGCGCGGACCCCACGCGACGACGGCGACGCGGGAACCGTTGACCGCGATGGCGGGCTCACCGGCCAGCACCGTCGACCCGGGCAACGGACGGCACACCGCGGCGAGCAGGCGCACCGCCGGATCGGAGTGCGAACCGATCACGGCCGGGCCGGGCGGGCGCGTGGCATTCGGGTCCAGGCCGTCGGCGGCGGCGCCGAGCTCGTCGCGGGCCCAATCCGGCAGGGCCGCCAGGCGACGCTCGCGTTCGGTTTGACGACGATCCCACGACCCCCGCACCGCCGCCCCGCCGACCATGCCGACGGCCAAACCCAAAACGGGCACGCCGATCATGACCAGCGCGCCGACCTCGCCCTGCGCCGACGAGCCGGCCGCCACCGCCCACGTGCCCTGCGCCGCCGCGGCGACCGCACCGATCAGCGCCCACTTCCCCGCCGCCACGCCGGCGAAAATGCCCCAGCTCACGCACCACGCCAACAGCACGATCACCGCCGCCCACGCCACCGGCGCCCAGCCCATCGCCACCGCGACGACGGCCACGACCAGCGCGACCAACGCCACGCGCCCCAACGCCCGCGACACCGCGATCGCCGCCTTCGCCGCGCGCGGCAAATCCGAACGGGCCAGCAGATCCGCCGACGACAAACCGCCCGCAGCGGCGCGGGACTGCCGGACGGACGACGGGACGGGTCGACGGGCGGCCGACGGGGCGGGCTGCTCGGCGGGCGTCTGGGCGGGCTGCTCGGCGGGCGTCTGGGCGGACACGGGAAACCTCCGGGGATCGGGCGGCGGCGGCCGCATTCGACGCCCCCGACGATATACCCCGGGGCCCCACCCGAACGGGCCACCGACCAGCCACCGTGCGGTCGAGGGCGTCGACCACAGCGGATACACTTGGAATCATGATGACAACAGGTGCCTCGGCCACGGGTATCGCGAACATCGCAATGGACGGCACCGTCCTGGACACGTGGTACCCCAACCCCCAGCTCGACGACACCATCACCGAATCCGGCACCCGGCGCCTCGGCGCGCAGCACCTCACCCCCCAGTTGCTGCGCCAGGTGCTTCTCGACGAGGACCGCAGGGTCGAGCAGGTCGCGGTGCGCACCACCATCGCCGACCTGTCGCAGCCGCCGATCGACTCGCACGACGCCTACCTGCGCCTGCACCTGCTGTCGCACCGCATCGTCACCCCGCACTCCATCCAGATGAGCGAGGTGTTCGACGCCCTGAACATCGTCGCGTGGACGAACAAGGGCCCCTGTCTGCCCGACAACTTCGAGGCCCTGCGCACCAACCTGCGCATGCGCGGCCTCATCCACGTCTATTCCATCGACCGCATGCCGCGGATGGTCGACTACGTCGTGCCGTCGGGCGTACGCATCGCCGAAGCCGAGCGCGTCCGCCTGGGCGCCTACCTCGCGCCGGGCACCACCGTGCTGCGCGAGGGTTTCGTGTCGCTGAACTCCGGGTCGCTGGGCCCCTGCAAGATCGAGGGCCGGTTGTCGTCGGGCGTGGTGCTCGGCGAGCACACCACCGTCGGTCTGGCCGGCACCGTCATGGCCCGTCACGACGAACGCGGTCGCCGCATCCCGCTGACCGTCGGCCGGCGCTGCGTCATCGGCGTGTCCGCGGGCACCGTGGGCGTCGACCTCGGCGACGACTGCATCATCGACAAGAACATCCTCATCGACAAGGACGCCCCGATCGAGCTTCTCGACGAAGGACGCCGCGTCCACGCCTGGGAGCTCAACGGCCGCGACCGCATGCACTTCTTCCGCCACCCCGATTACGCCGCGGTGTGCATGCGCCCCACCGAGGTGTAGGCGGCTCCCCTCCCCCTGGGTCGGCGCCACGCCCGCACACGCCCGCGTTCTTTTGCGGGTGAACGCACGTCATCGACTCGGCATCGCCGTCGCATCCGCGTCTGACCCCAGCCATCGTCAACGGCGGAACCAGGCGCGAGAGCCCGGAAGACGGCGGGTAATGTCCCATCCATGACCAATGACCCCTTGTCCCGGGCCGACGAGGCCGTGCCGGACGCTTCGACCGACGAGAAGCTCGGCAAGGGACTGAAAGTTCGCCACCTGACCATGATGGGCCTGGGTTCCGCCATCGGCGCGGGACTCTTCCTGGGCACCGGCGTCGGCATCAACGCCGCCGGACCCGGTGTCCTGCTGTCCTACCTCGCCGCCGGCGTCATCGTCGTCCTGGTGATGACCATGCTCGGCGAGATGGCCGCCGCCCGCCCCGCCTCCGGCGCGTTTTCCACCTACGCCGAAATGGCGTTCGGCCGGGGCGCCGGCTTCATCCTCGGCTGGTTGTACTGGTTCATGCTGATCATGGTGCTCGGCGCCGAAATCACCGGCGCCGGCGCGATCATGGGCGCATGGTGGGACATCCCGGGGTGGATCCCGGGCCTGGTGTGCGTGGTGTTCTTCGCCGTCGTCAACCTGGCCAAGGTCCGCGGTTTCGGCGAGTTCGAGTTCTGGTTCGCGTTCATCAAGGTGGCCGTCATCATCGGCTTCCTCGTCATCGGCGTCCTGCTGATCTTCGGGCTGCTGCCCGGCACGACCTTCGTCGGCACGCAACACATCGCGGAGTCGGGCTTCCTGCCCAACGGCTTCTCCGGTGTCGCGGCGGGCCTGCTGGCCGTCGCGTTCGCGTTCGGCGGCATCGAGATCGTCACCATCGCCGCCGCGGAATCCGACGACCCGAAGCGTTCGATCGCCTCCGCCGTCCGCTCGATCATCGTGCGCATCGGCGTGTTCTACATCGGCTGCGTGCTGGTCATCATCACGTTGCTGCCCTACTCCCAGATCGACGGCGCCGACACCGCCGCCGAGTCGCCGTTCACCTTGGTGCTGCAGCAGGCGGGCATCCCGGGCGTCGTCGGCTTCATGGAGGCCGTCATCGTCCTGGCGCTGCTGTCCGCCTTCAACGCCCAGATCTACGCCACGTCGCGCCTGGTGTACTCGATGGCCCGCCGCGGCGAGGCCCCGCACATGTTCACCGCAATGAACTCCCAGGCCGTGCCCTACAAGGCGGTGATCATGTCGATGGTCTTCGCGTTCCTGTCGGTCGGCATCCAGGTCGTTTTCGACGGGTCGAAGGTGCTGGTGTTCCTGCTCAACGCCGTCGGCGGCTGCCTGCTGGTCATTTGGTTGGTCATCGCGCTGTCGCAAATCAAGCTGCGCCCGCGCCTGGAGGCCAACGACGAGCTCACCGTCCGCCTTCCCGGCTACCCGTGGCTGTCGTGGCTGGCGGTGTTCATGATCCTGGGGCTGACCGTCATGATGCTTTTCGACGAGGTCGCCCGCCAGCAGGTCTTCTCCGTGTTGGCAGTGTGCTTCTTCCTCGCCGTGCTCGCCGCCCTGACGTCGTCGACGCGCGCACGGGCCCGAGACAACATCGACCAGTCCCCCGTCGACGGGGTCCACCACTAGGTGTTCGGCCCCGGGCGAATGCGATGCCCGGGTAGTCGTCAAGCCCCGGCAGGTTGCGAGCGCAGCCTGCCGGGGCTCACTCATCTGGCCCCCTAAACCACGGGGCCCAAACCACGGGATCGGTCCGTTTTCGTCCCTAAACCACGGGGTCCAAACCACGGGGTCGGCCCATTTTCGTCCCTAAACCACGGGGTCAGCACGAACCCCGTGGTTTGGACCCCGTGGTTTGGGCGTGGGAGAGGACGCTAGGCCGAGGCGACGGCCGGCCCGATCTTCGCGCCGAGGAATGCGGCGGCCTCGGCACGTGCCGACGGCGCTCCGTCCAACTCGGCCTCGTACTGCAGATGATCGGACGAGCCGTCGATCAGGAACTCCAGCAACGCGCCCAGGGCCTCTCGGATCTCCGGATCGGCCAGGGCACCCGACCCCACGGCGTCTTCGATGACCGCGCGGGCGGCGGCGGCATCCTTCGGGGCGAACGACGCCGACATCACCGCCGGGGCGATCTCCCGCATTCCCGGGGTGGAATCGCACCACAGGTCACCGTCGTTGCACGAGTCGAAGATGCGGTCGCCGAGCACACCCCACGTCCCCTCGCGCGGCCCGAGAATTCCCGTCGAATCCGCGGCCGCCGTGCCATGGGCGACCGCGACATCCGCACCGCGACGGGGATTGCCGAACAGGGCCACCGCGACGACGCGATCGACCAGCGGCACCCCGGCCGCATCCGTCCGCCCGGCCAACGCGTCGGCCACCCACCCGCCGACGATGTCCGCGCCCTGCGAATACCCGGTGAACACCAACCCGGTCGTCGGGCAGGCCGCGGCGACGGCGTCGACGAGACGGGTCAACGCCTCCTGGCCGCGCGGCGCCGACTCCGCGTATGAGGCGGTCAGAAACGCATCCGACGTGTAGGGCAGGTACAGGTTGCGGACGTCATCGCCGAACTCGGCGGCCAGATCATGCCCCAGCCCGGAAACGACGCGCCCATGCGGAACATCCGGGTCACGCTGCTCGTTGGTTTCGCCGGTGCCCGGCACGTGAATCGCCGTGATGGCCGTGCATTCGCGGTCATCCAGCGCGTCCAGGCCCAGGTCCTTGCCCGCGAGCCGGCCGATGCCGTGCTCGATCCCGCTCCACGCCGACGGGGGGATCATCGGGCTGCGCACGCCACCGTCGTCGAGGGCCGGCGGCTCGTACGGGATGGTCGGCGGAGTCACCGCCGACGCCGGGCCGACACCCACGCCAAGCCCGCCGACGGCGATCGCCGTGGCCGCCAGCGCAGCGGTGACTCGACGATGGACGCGCTGATGGCCCCGACGATGAACGCCCCTGATGTTCATTCGATTTCTCCCCGTGGAAACTTCCCCGTTGGAACGGCATCTGACAGATGGGATGCTAACCCCACCCGCCGGGAAAACGGCCTCGCCGCGCCGCACCCGAACAGCCCCGCGAGCACCACACGGGCAACGTAGCCGAAACACCGACACGGGCTCGCCGCGCCAACGCTCAGTACCTCGGTTCAGCCAACGGATCCGCCACATCACGAACCGAGCGGAAATGACGCGGCCGGCCGTCGAGGGGATCGTCGTAACGCAACTCCGCGGCCACCAACCTCAACACCCGCGTGACGTCGCCCAGATCCAACCCACGGTCCTCGGGATACGTGTCGTCGCCGAGAATCGGATACCCCAAATGCGCCATCGTCGCCCGCAGCTGATGCGTCCGCCCCGTCACCGGCTCCAGGCGCCACTTCCCCACCGTCATCCGCATGCCACACGAACCGCACCCGCACGACGCGCCATGCCCGCCGCCGAACATCCCCGGCAACACATCCCCCACCTCCGCCGCCACCGTGCCCACGTACGTCACCCGCGTCGTCGCCGACCGCCACACCACCCCCGGCACTTCACCGGCGGCCACGGCGGGCCGGTCGGCCGACGGGCCGTCGTCAAGCAACAAATCCCGCACCCGCACCCCACGCTCACCGGCGACGTTGGCCAACTCCACCACGACGTCCCGCGACTCACCCGGCACCCAATCATCGGCGACGACCGTCAACGCCTCATACGTCTTGCCCACGCGGCCCTCCTGAAACAACCGCTGGTACGCGCCCCGCGACGCCGCATCCCGCGACACCAACAACAACCCCGACGTCAACCGATCAAGCCGATGCACGCACGTCAACTCCGGCTCCCCGAACCGATCCCGCAACCGCCGCAGCACCGTGTTGCGCACCAGCCGCCCATTCGGCGTCGACGGCAGGAAGGGAGGCTTATCGACGACGACCACCCCACCCTCTTCCGCCACCACCACCGGATCAAACGGAATGTCCGGCTCCGCGTGGGAGACCACCGGGTCAGGCGCAGGCGCCTTCTTCGCACCCCACCACTCGTCGCGGTTGCCCGCCGCCCTGCCCATCCGGTCACGCTCCTCACGCCACGTCACGCCACGGCACTCCACGGCCGAGCCAAAGAGCCGCACCGCACCGCCCACATCACACGCCGACGATCGCCGATCATGCCCCCGCAATCCTGCCGTATCCTGACCCCATGACCGACGCCACCCCCACCAACCACGACGCCACCGCCACCACCGCCGGGGCCGGCGCCCACGCACCCCACACCCCGCAATCCGACGCCAACCCCGCCACCGCCACCTCCACGGCCTACAGCGTCCGCATCGTCGCCGGCGTCCTCCTCATCGTCGTGTTCGGCGGACTGCCCACCGTCGTCGACGGACGCCCCCTGTGGGCCGCGATCGTCGGACTCATCGGCGTCATCGCGGGCGCCGTCCTCATCGCGCTGGCCATCAACTCCATGATCCGCGAACGCCGCGCCCGAAACCTCGCCGCCCGACGCTGACGCCACCGCCGGCCGCGCCCGACGACACGGGCGAAGGCGCGGAGGCCGAGACGTCGTAAAGTACGGGGACACCCGCCCGCAAAAAGGACGGAACCGAACCGCCGCCCCGCGCGTCCAACTGGGCATGGGGGACAACGACACGACCACGACCATGCCCACCGACGCCACCGGACTGCGGCCACTCGGCTCAGGACTCCTCGCCGCCCGCGGCCCCGTCGGCCGATCCGCACTCGCCCGAGCCGTCAAAGCCGGCACCGCACTGAAACTCGCGCCCGGCATCATCATCGACGCAACCACCTGGGCCGCCGCCGACTGGCCCGAACGCCGCCGCCTGCGCTGCCTCGCCCACGCCCACGCGCACCCCAAACTCGCGCTCGCCGGCGTCAGCGCCGCCCGCATCCACGGCCTCGACATCCTCGTCGACCCCGACCACGACACCGACGAAAAAGTCCACCTCGCCCACGTCGGCCGCGGCAAAACCGGCGGCGGCGCCGGGCACACCGTCCACTGCCTCGCCCTCGACGCCGCCGACATCACCGTCGTCGACGGCGTCCGCGTCACCACACCCGCACGCACCATCCACGACCTGCGCACCACCCACGGGCCCGCCCACGCCCTCGCCGCCGCCGACGACGCCCTGCGCAAAGGCCACGGACGCGGCGCGCTCACCGCCCTGGCGGCCACCCTGTTCGGCCGCCGCACCCGCGGCGCCAAACAGACCGCCGAAGTGATCATGCTCGCGTCCACGCACTCCGAAAGCCCCGCCGAATCGTGGACCCGCTGGCTGCTCCACGTCCTCGGACTGTGCGGCGTCCTGCAGCAGGTGTACATCATCGCGCCCGGCGGCCGACCCATCCGGCGCGTTGACTTCTGGATCCCCGAGCTCGAGATGGTCATCGAATTCCACGGCTGGAAGAAATACGACGGCCGCTACGGCGACGGCGACGTCATATCCACGTACGAAAACGCCGCCATGCGCGAACTGGCCAACTGCGGACTCGAGGTCGTGCAGCTGACATGGCGCATGCTTGTCGACGGCTCCGCCGCAACGCTCATCGCTCAGCGCGTCGCCGCACGCCGCGAGTTGCTGGAGAAGGCGGGGCCGCAGTTCACCGGCGAGGTGTTCCTGCGGCACGAGAAGCTGCCGGCGCGGGTGACGCGCTACTTCCGCGGCAAGTGAGCGGGGTGCAGCTTCCGCGGCAAGTGAGCGGGGTGCAGCGAGCGTGGGCATATCGGCCTGGTGCCCCAACGGCGGGGCCCGTCGCCCACTGCGGCTGTACCGGCGTCAGACTCCGCCCCGAGCGAAGCACTGGCCCCCGGGACGGCCCTGATCCCGGTCGAAAACCCTCAACCCAAGGTTTGAAGCGCACTTAGTCGGCGGATTTGTTGCAAATTTCGGCCAAACTTTCCCGATTTGACCGACGATTTGCAACAAATCCGCCGACTAAATGCAGATCAAGTTCCAACGGTTACGCATGGGGCAGGTGGGGCCCATGAGAACCGGCGGCGGGCCCACGCGCTGTTGCCCCGACCGAGGCGGCGGGGCCATGCCAAGGGCGGCCCGGAGTTCCGCGGTTGCCGGGGCTCAGGGGCGCCGGACCACGCCGAAAGCCGCCGGGAGTTCAGGGATTGCCGCAGTTCAGGGGGTGCCGGGCCGGCCCCACCAACACCAAGGCTTGACGACGGCAACCGCCGGGTCGCCGCTCTGCTAGTCCTCTGCCTGCGGGGGCAGCTCGGCGATGAACGCGACGTCGAAGTCCTGCGGGCCGAGCTTCGCGGCGCCACCGGGCGACCCGAGCTCGTCGAACCAGTCGACGTTGGCGTCGGTGTAGTCGGCCCACTCGTCGGGCACGTCATCCTCGTAGAAGATGGCCTCGACGGGGCACACGGGCTCGCAGGCGCCGCAGTCGACGCACTCGTCGGGGTGGATGTACAGCATCCGCTTGCCCTCGTAGATGCAGTCGACGGGGCATTCCTCGACGCAGGCGCGGTCCATCACGTCCACGCAGGGCTGGGCGATCACGTAAGTCATGGCTTGGGAAACGGCCTTTCACGAATGCGGGGCTGGTTGTAACCGCCCCATTGTGTCACTTGCGGTGCCGGAGCGGCCAACCGCCCCCGACGATACCGGCGATGAGCAGGATGACCGATCGGATGGACTCGCCGAGGACCTGGTCCCCGCCGAACGGGAGGCCGGTCCAGATGAACAGGAAGATGTAGCCGACGATCCAGGTCCACATCGGGATGAGTGCGATGTTACGGCTCTTCGTCCACAGCATCGCCGTACGAGTGATTATGAGATTAAACACGTATGCGGCGGCGATGGTCCACGGCAGGGGGATGGGCACGCCGCCGACGTCGATGCGCATGCCCAGGTACGCGACTTCGAGCACGAGCGACACCAGTGCGGCGATGGACAGCCAGGTGATGCCGGTGATGATTTCCCCGCGGTCGACGTCTTCGCGGACTTGGCTGCGGTCGGGGTCGCCCCAGTGCTTTTCGACGGCCACCTCTCCGCCTTCGGCCGGTTTGTTCATCGCGCCGTCTCCGCGGAGGTGGCGGGGGCGGTGGTCGTTGGGGCTGCGGCGGTGGAGCCCGATGCGGAGGTACCTGCAGCGGTGGCGCCCGGGGCAGCCCACTTCTTCTCCCCCGCCAACACGGCGGCGAGGTCGGCGCCCGCGGTGCCCAGGCGGTAGTGCTCGGCGGGCATGATCGGCTGGCACACGAGGTTCGACAGCGCCCACGTGCCCCGCGCCGCGCCCGAGGCGTCCACGGCCCCGACGGCGGCTTGGGGGTTGACCATGCTCACGCTGCCGTCCCCGACCCATACCTGGGTGGCGTGGGCGCGCAGGGAGGCCGTCTTGGCTGCGACGTCGGCGTCGGAAAGCCGTACCGCGAAATCCGATGCGACCGACGGCAAGTCGTCGAAGCCGGCGCGGGTCCACGGCTGCGGCACCACGGTGATGGCGTCGAGGCCGGCGCGCAGGGCGTCGTCGTCGGTGACCGTCCAGATCGTCGCCCACAATTCGGCGTCCGCCACCGGGCCGCCGCCGGTACCCGAATCCTCGCCCGAGCCGTCGCCGGCGTCGCCGCCCACCCGCGCCTCGGCCCGCAGCCGGTCGCACGCGGCGACGGTGAGCTCGTGGGCGCGGATGTGGTCGGGGTGGCCGTAGCCGCCGTCGGCGTCGTAGGTGATCACGGCATGGGGTCGCAGGTCGCGCAGCACGGCGGTGAGCTGGTCGAGGGCCTCGTCGCCGGAGCGGATGAACGCCCGCTCGTCGTCGTTGCCAGGGTCGCCGACCATGCCGGAATCGCGCCAGCGTCCCGCGCCGCCGAGATGTACCGGCGCGTGCCCGGGGCCGTTGCACCCCAGGGCGGTCAGTGCGGCGTGGAGTTCGTGGACGCGGAAGCCGCCCAGCTGGTCGGATTCACCGCCGACGAGCCCCTGGTACGGCTCGCCGATGACTTCGCCGAGTTCGCCGAGCGTGCATGTCACCACCGTCACCTGCGCTCCGCGGCGGACGAGCTGCGCGATGGTGCCGCCGGTGGTGATCGCCTCGTCGTCCGGGTGCGCGTGCACGAGCGCCACGCGCAGCCCGGTCAGATCGCGGGCGTGGTCGGCGGGGTTGGGCATGTCTGCTCCTGACGTGGTGTCGGTGGTGGTTGCGTGACGACGTCCCGACGTCATCGCCGTCCGCCCTCCCCATCGGGTGTGGCGGCGTCGGAGTTGGGATCGGCCCCCGAGTCTGAGTCGGCGTCGGGGTCGGCGTCGGGGTTGGTGACCTCGGATGTCGTGGCCGAGGGTACTCGCCGCCAATCCGGGATGGTCATCAGCGGCCCGATGAACGGACTGGACGGCCATGCCAGGGGATCGGTGGCGTCCTCGTCGGCGATGGGCAACTCAACGCCCGACCCCATCACCGTGAGGACCCGATCCACCACGATGCCCAGCTCGACCGCCTCCCGGTCGACGGCGTCGCGGATACTGGCGGGCACCGCCCCCTCCGGCGCGATGACGTCCACCCCGAGGCCGCCGGCAGCTCCCGCGCCGACGGCCTCGTCGAGCATCTCGTCGATCGCCGCGTCGCACAGGCCGGACAGGTTCGAACCGCGGGCGACGTCGGCCGGCGCGGCGCCCGTCTTCTCCCCGGTCCCCTCACCCGGCTCCGGCGTCGTGGTCGCCCCGGACGTGGTGCCCGGGGTCGACGTGGCACCCGGGGTGGCCGGGGCCGACGTGGTCGACGTCTCCGTCGACGCGCCCGGCCGCGCATCCCCCGCCGGCCGCGTCGACCGGCGCTTGTCCGACGGGCACGCCCACCGGCTCGCGGCCTTCTGCGGCGAATCGACCACGTCATTCCACGCCACGACGAAATCCACGCGGCCATGCGGCAACAACGAGCCCGCGAGCGTCTGCTCATCGGCCGCGGTCACCCGCGCCGGCAACC
This sequence comes from Corynebacterium sp. HMSC11E11, assembly GCF_001807025.1. NCBI lineage: Bacteria > Bacillati > Actinomycetota > Actinomycetes > Mycobacteriales > Corynebacteriaceae > Corynebacterium > Corynebacterium sp. HMSC11E11. Next base: position 47,545 of record NZ_KV787173.1, read on the forward strand.
CGGCTGCGGTGAACTGATCGGCGATGGCCCGCGCCGCCGCCACCGCCTGCCGGTCCTCGCCCATCACGCCGATGAGCAGCGGATTGTCCTCCGACACGCCGTCGACGACACCGGACAGATCCACCGACGCGGCCTCCGGATCCCGCTGCCCCGACTCCCGGCCGTCGTCGCCACCGGCCCCTTGGCCCCCACGCCGCTCCTGCGACTGCGCCCGATCCCCCGACGTCGCCGCGGCGCCCGACGCGGAATACGGCGAATCCGGGATCAGAAGATCATCCGTCCGCCCCGTCGCAATCGCGGCCACCGCACCCACGTCGACGGCGGAGAACAGGGAACGGCGAACCGCGACGTCGTCAAGCAAAGGCGACGCGACGTTGGCATGCAGAGTCAACTCACGCGGAAGGGCCGCCGACACCTCCGCCGCCCCCGGCACCAGCCCATACGTCAACGCCGTGGTCTGCCGCGGACGCACCCGCACCGCCTGCAACTGCCCGGCGCGCAACTGCTCCGCCCCCGTCACCGAACCGTCGACCGAACGAACGATGACCGTGTCCGTCTTCGCCGGCACATCACCCCAGAACCGATCGTTGCGCACCAGACGCACCTCGCCGCGGCCCACGTCGATGGACTGCGCCGTATAACGACCCCCCGACGCCGGCAGACTCGTGTCCAGAAGATCGACGAACGGCGTCGCCGACGGACGCATCACATGGCTCGGCAACAAATTGCGGAACAACGTCCGCCACTCCGGCATCGCCCCATCGACGAGCACGTCGACCTGCCGGCCACCCGCCGACACCGTGATCGCCTTGATGCGCTCATACCCCGCCGCATCCGACACACCCGCATTGGCCAGCAACGACGCATGCAAGTACCGGAAATCGGCGCCCGAAATCGGCGTGCCGTCCGACCACTGCGCACCCGACCGAATGCGGTACCGGATGCGCGTATCGCCGGCCCGGGCATCCGAGGCATCGGCGTCCCGGGCCTCCGCGGCAATCGACGGGGCGGCGTCCTCGGCCGCCCCCGTGGAATCCGAGCCCGTGCCCGAGCCCGAGCTCGACCCCGAGCCCGAACCGCCGTCCACACCGGAACCGTCGGCCCGCTCGCCATCCCCCGCATCTTCGTCGGGCACCGGCTCATCCACCGGCACGATCTCCGCGCTCTCCAACAAATCCGGGCTCATCCGCCACCGCGACGGGTCCTCCGGGTCCGGCTCGAACGCGCTCGGCAACGTCAACGCCGCCACCAGATCCGTCACCGGCGACGCATCCGCGATCAAATGCGGATTGAAACCCTCCCCGAACGCGTCGACGCCCACCCGGATCTGCTTCAGCGACTCCTCCGCCCGCGCCGCCGCCTCGCGCGGCGGCTCATCCTCCCCGACCGTCGGCGCATCCCCCGGATTGGCCATGCACCCCGACAACAGAACCGCCGCCGCCACGCTCCCCAACAGAGCGGTGCGGCGGCGGCGATTCTGGCGTTCCAACATGGGATCAGCCTACTTCACGGCCCGGACCGACCCCCACGCGAACTACTTGCCCTGGTTGCGGGCCTTCTCGCGGGAACGGGCGCGGTTGCGCTCGGTGGCGTTGAGGATCAGCTTGCGCACGCGGATGCCCTCCGGCGTGACCTCGACGCACTCGTCGGCGCCACAGAACTCCATGGCCTCATCCAGCGTCAGGGAGCGCGCCTTGTCCAGCGTCACCGTCGTGTCGGCCGACGCCGCACGCATGTTGGTGAGCTTCTTCTCCTTGGTGATGTTGATGTCCATGTCCTCGTCGCGCGGGTTCGCGCCGACGACCATGCCCTCGTAGGCCTGGTCGCCCGGCTCGACGAAGAAGGTGCCGCGGTCGGCCAACTGCAACAGCGCGTACGCGGTGATCTGGCCGCTGCGGTCGGCGACGAGCGAACCGGTGGCGCGGTCCTTGATCTCGCCGGCCCAGTCGTCATAGCCCGCGGAGAAGTGGTTGGCGATGCCGGTGCCCTTGGTCTCCGTCATGAAGATGGTGCGGAAGCCGATCAGGCCACGCGACGGCACGACGAACTCCATGCGGACCCAGCCGGTGCCCTGGTTGCCCATCTGCTCCATGCGGCCCTTGCGGGCGGCCATGAGCTGGGTGACGGCGCCGAGGTGCTCCTCGGGCACGTCGATGGTCAGATGCTCGTAGGGTTCCTGCAGCTTGCCGTCGACGGTCTTGGTGACCACCTGCGGCTTGCCGACGGTCAGCTCGAAGCCTTCGCGGCGCATGGTCTCGACGAGGATGGACAGCGCCATCTCGCCGCGGCCCTGGACCTCCCAGGCGTCGGGGCGTTCGGTGGGCAGGACGCGCAGCGACACGTTGCCGATGAGCTCCTGGTCGAGGCGGGCCTTGACCATGCGGGCGGTGAGCTTGTCGCCGCCGCCCTGGCCGGCCATCGGCGAGGTGTTGACGCCGATGGTCATGGAGATCGCGGGCTCGTCGACGGTGATGCGCGGCAGGGCCTCGGGGGCGTCGACGGCGCAGAGGGTGTCGCCGATCATGACCTCGTCGATGCCGGAGATCGCGGCGATGTCGCCGGCGATGGCCTCGTCGGTGGGCACGCGGGTGACGCCGACGGTGCGCAGCAGCTCGGCGATCTTGGCGGTCTTGGTGTGCTCCTCGCCGTCGGAGTCGTAGTGGATCCAGGAGACCTGCTGGCCCTTGCGGATGCGGCCCTTGTGGATGCGGATCAGTCCGATGCGGCCGAGGAAGGAGCTGGAGTCCAGGTTGGTGACCTGCGCCTGCAGCGGCGCGTCGATGTCGGCGGACGGCTCCGGCAGCACCTCGGTGATGACGTCGAACAGCGGCTGGAGGTTGTCGGAGTCCGGCAGGTTACCGTTGCCCGGGTTTTCGGTGGCGGCCTTGCCGGCGCGACCGGAGGCGTAGAGCACGGGCAGTTCGAGGTTGCGCTCGGCGGCTTCGGCGGCGTCCGGGTCCTCGAGAGTGGAGGCCAGCTCCAGCAGGAGGTCCTGGGCTTCTTCGACGACTTCGTCGATGCGGGCGTCGGGGCGGTCGGTTTTGTTGACCACGATGATGACCGGCATGGAGGCCGCGAGCGCCTTGCCCAGCACGAAGCGGGTCTGCGGCAGCGGGCCTTCGGAGGAGTCGATGAGCAACACGACGCCGTCGACCATGGACAGGGCGCGTTCGACTTCGCCGCCGAAGTCGGCGTGGCCGGGGGTGTCGATGACGTTGATGATGAGGTCCCGGCCGTCCTTGCCCGCGCCCTTGCGTCGGATGGCGGTGTTCTTGGCCAGGATGGTGATGCCCTTTTCCTTCTCCAGGTCACCGGAGTCCATCACGCGGTCGGCGACCTCCCCGTGGTCGCCGAAGACGCCGGACTGTTCCAGCATGGCGTTGACGAGGGTGGTCTTGCCATGGTCGACGTGGGCGACGATGGCTACGTTGCGGAACTCGGTTTCGTTCACGTGGGGGGTGCTCCTTGGAGATTGAGGCAGGTGGGCCCCGACGGGCCCGGCGGGTACAGGCTACTCGCTTGCCGGGGGCGGACGCGATTTCAAGGGTCGGCGGGGCTGGCGGCACCCGCCTACCCCCGTCGCCCCTGCATTCGCGGCGCCGCACACTCCTTTGGCGGAGTTCGCGGCCTTTTCGGGGGTCCGGCGCGAACACCAGCGTTAACCCCCTACCACACACGTCACATCAACCACATCAGACTCGCCGACAACATTCTTGTGCGGGGGGGAAGAAATTTACCGAATCTTTTCCCAAATGAGTTTGTGCCCCTTATGATGGCGTCACTTCCATCAATGTCACCTCAGGTGATTATCAGCTACGACCTACGAGGGGTATTTCAACCGTGGTCTCGAACCGTCGCACCAACATCCGCCGCATCGCGGCCGCCCTGGGCACCGCCGCTCTGCTGTCGGCCGGTCTCGCCCCCGCCTCCATGGCGCAGCCGGCCCTGCCGGGCCTGCCGACCCCGGACTACGGCTCCATCCCGCAGGCGCCGAGCAGCTCCGATCTGCCGGCCAACGAGATCGCCGCGGCCATCGAGCGGATCACGAGCCAGGAAGCCGTGCCGGAGGAGATCCGCTCCGCGCTCGAGCGCGTGTCGGCCTTCCTGACCGGCTCCGGCGAGCCCGGCTGGGAGGAGCCGGAGAACGCTCCGACCACCTCGGACTTCCCGCTGCCGAGCGTCGCCGAGAACTGCATCAACGGCGAGGGCCGCTCCTTCGGTATGGCGACCTCCATCCCGGGCCCCGCGGCTCTGCCGCTGCCGGGCGTTCCGGCCCACCAGGTCGGCTACGTCTTCACCGGCCTGGGCACCAAGGGCGTGTACAACGGCCAGTCGACCATGAAGGTCCACTGGGTCAACATCACCAACGGCAAGTACGGCACCACCCCGCTGACCTACAACGGCGTCAACGAGGACAGCCACGGCACCGTCAACGGCGTCGCGGACACCGGTTCCGGCATCGTCGTCTCGGCCATCGAGGGTGGCTTCACCACCAACGGCGAGAACGGCCCGTCGGAGTGCAACTACACCCCGACCGCCACCTACACCGTGGTTCAGTAGCTTCGGCTCTTCGCTTTACGACGACCCCGTCTCCCCGCCGCACGGCGGGAGGGCGGGGTTTCGCCGTGTTCGAGGTCTGGCACCGCTGCGGCGGCAACCGAACCTTGGTCTCCGATGCCGCACTTGCATACCCAGTGGGGTATAGTCACCTGCGATGACGCGGCGGCCCGGCCCGGGTCGCCGCAGAAACAGCCCACAGCTTCACCTACCCCCACGGAGACCCGCATGTGCTACCCCGTCGAATGCCCCAAGTGCCACAAGACCACGTGGGGAGGCTGCGGCATGCACGTCGATCAGGTCATGGCGACCGTGCCGAAGGACCGCCAGTGCACCTGCCCGGCCAACCAGCCCGGCCAGCCCAAGAAGTCGGGACTGTTCGGCCTCTTCGACTGACCCGACGGCCGGACGGCTCCGTCGATCCGGGCGGCACACTACAGTCGGGACCATGTCCGACCTGCACGTGCCGAAGCTGGAGACCTTCGACATCGGGGCCCGCGCCAACGTCGACCCGAAGGGATTCGTCCGCGCCGTCGACGTCTTCGAGGTCCACCCCCACGGCCTGTACATGGCACGGGGCGCCGATCACCCGCAGTTCGGGTACCTCGAATCATGGCTGCTGCCCTCGTTGGGCCTGCGGGCGAACATCTTCCACTTCCGCCCCGGCGTGGCGGCCACCAGCCATCGCTACCTCGACGTCGCCGAAGTGACGTGGAGCGACGGTGATGCCTCCGACCACCCGACCGCGCGCGGAGCCACGGCCGACGCCATGCCCGACGCCGCCTCCGCAACGGTGTGGCGCACGCGCGATCTCTACCTCGACCTGCTCGTCCTCGACGGCGCAGTCCACGTCGACGACACCGATGAACTCACCGCAGCCATCGCCGCGGGCATCGTCGACGCCGACGCCGGCGCCTGGGCCATCGACCGCGCCTTCGACGCACTGGCCGGCATCACCGCCCACGACGGCGACGTCGACTCCTGGCTCGCCGCCGCCGGATGCCCCGTGACATGGGCAAACGACGTCACGCTCGTTGAGGCGAACCAGCCCCACCCCAAACGCGTCGCCATCGGGCAGGGCCCGGATGCGCCGGCCGCTGAGCCCACGCGTTAGCGTCGCAAAGCAACGACCACCCGAACAACCGGAAAGCGGGAACCATGACGGCCATCATCGACGCGGTGCGCGCCCACCTGTGCGGCTACTTCGAGGAAAGCGCCCCCGGCGAAGCGAAGCTGACGTTCCTCGGCGCCGACCCCCTCACCGTGCTGCGGTTCGGCCCCGACCGCGACGGCACCGTCACCTACGCCACGCTCGGCTGCTCGCGATCGCCCATGCAGGACCCATCCGCCATGGTCACCGACCCCGACGACGGGCCGCGCGCCGAACTGGCACTGCCCATCATCGGCGGACTCGACGCCGTGACGCGGCCGCTGGCGATGCTCGCCGCCTCCCCCTCCATCGAAGGCCTCGTTCTGCAGGACGGGGCGCTGCTCGACTTCGGCCAGCCGCTGTGGCCCGACGCGCGCTTCACCGGATTCGTGCTCGTCGACGCCGACGTCCCCGACGTGACCGTCGGCGGAAACGACGGCGAGGCGGACGACGCACGACCGGCCACCGTGTCGATCCTGCAGCCGGTGCCGGCCACTCCCAACGAATTCGCCCTCGCACGGGCCAAGGGCGTCGCCGAACTGCGCACTCAATGGCGCGAGAAGGGCACCGTGCTCGCCGACCCCCATCGGGCGAGCGTGGTGTGACGACAGCGGCGCAACGGCAAAGAGAAAAAGACCGGGACGCGGCCACACCGCCGCCCCGGCCCCGCGCCCACGCCCGCGACTACAAATAGACTTCCAGCTCAGGCGCCTACGTCACGCGCCCAGGTCAGGCACCCACATGCGCGCCTACGTCAGGCGCAAGAACAGCTCCTCGATCTCATCCGGGGTGAGATTGCCCTCGCCCGAACCGTTGAGGCAGCCGCGCATCGACGACGACACCAACTTGAAACCGGCGCGATCCAACGCCTTGGACACCGCCGCCAACTGCGTGACCACATCACGGCAGTGGCGGTCCTCCTCCATCATCGCGATGACGCCGGCCAGCTGCCCATGGGCGCGCTTGAGCCGGTTGATGATGGCCCGACGCTGAGCGACGGGATCGAACCCGGGATCGGATTCCACGGTCGAAACAACCACCTCGGAAGCCACCGAACACCCCTGTCTGATCGTCGTACGATCCATCCACGCGCAGGATCGACGCCCGGCCAGCCACCACGCGACTCGCCGCCACGCGGGGAATGGCCTGCGACGCGGAACCGGGACGGTCGGCACCTGCGCAACACCTTTACATACCCCGCACCGTACCCCATCACATGAGGTTTTGAACAGATCTGTCTGAGCAGACGTTCATAATCCCAGGTGACGGGCCAACTCATGAAGGCCCATGACGACTCGTTGATACATTGATCACCATGAAATCCAGCGCCGATCCCACCCCGCACCGCACCACCCCGTATCACGCGGCGCAAGCCAGCCGGCTGTGGCGCATCGCCGTCGGCGTATACCTGCCGGCGCTGGCGCTGACCGTGGCCACCGCGATCCTCAACTGGGACCGCATGATCGAGGCGGCGCGATCCGGCACCACCGGCACCATCGTCCCCACCGAATCCCAGGCGCAGACGTCCGTGCTGATCAGCGTCGCATTTGCGACCATTCTGCAGGGCGCCGTGGCACTGGCGTGCTGGCTGCTCGCCGGAAAACTGCTGCGCGGCAGCGTCGCCGCACGGATGATCCTCAGCATCGCCGCGACCGTGTTCACCATCAACGCCGTACTGTCGCTCATCGCCCTGGCCACCGGCGCCAACCAGGTAGGGGCGGGCTCCGGCGCCGCCGAATTCATCGACGGCACCGTCACCGTGCTCATCGCCGTCGCCTCCGCCATCGCCGCGTGGGCGACCATCCAGTCCTACCGCGGCCCCGACAACCGGGCCTTCTTCGCCACGACGTAACACCGTGACCACCATTCCTCCCGCCGGCAATCTCGGCTCCTCCGCCGGCCCCGGCCCCGAGTCCGGTTCCGGCCCGGGTTCCGGCTCGCCCACCGCCTCGCGCCTGTGGTTCTTCGCGGTTCTGCTGGTCATCGGCATGTTCTCGCTCGAATTCGGGTCGGCGTTCGCCGCGATGGCGATCGACGCGTCGTCGCCGGCGCGTTCTGGGCGGGCTACATCCTCACCACCGAGGGCACCGGCCGGCGTTTCTCCGGCCAGACCGGCCTGGCGCTGGCCCTGACCGTCGGCGGCATCGGCCTTGCACCGATCGGTCTGGTCACCGCGCCCGCCGCGTTCATCGACCCGCCGGTGCTCGCGCTGGGCGTGACCGCCGCCGGCTTGGCGCTGCGCGAATCGGCCATGGCCTCCTGACCCGGCCCCTCCGTCCCCCGCCCTTTCCATGCTTGACGACGTCCCGCCCCCGCACCGACACGTCGTCAAGCAAAGGGAAAGTCGAGCAAAGGAAAACCCGCCTACCCTGGGGTCATGAGCCGCCATGACGGAAACCATCACGACGACTCCCGCCCCGGCGACGCGGGCATCGACGTCCCCGAACCGATCGCCGAACTCGCCCGCAACGCCCGCCGCATCGAATTCTTCACCGGTGCCGGCATGAGCGCCGAATCCGGCCTGGCCACCTTCCGCGACGCCCAAACCGGCCTGTGGTCCAAGGTCGACCCGCAGGCCATGGCCAATTTCGACGCCTGGCGCAACGACCCCGCCACCATCTGGCCCTGGTACCTGTGGCGCATGAAACTCGCGCGGCAGGCCGAACCCAACGCCGGACACGAGGCCATCGCCGCCTGGTGCGCCACACTCGACCGCGGCGCCGGATGGGGCCACGTGACCACCCAGAACATCGACGACCTGCACGAACGAGGTGGCACCGGCGAGGATTCCATCGCCCACCTCCACGGCAGCCTCTTTGCGTTCCGCTGCGACCACTGCGGCGCCGCGGCGGCCGAGCCCGAGCTTCCCGACGAGCCCGTCGCCAAGCTCTTGCCCCCGTTTTGCGACGTGTGCGAACTGGGATTCGTCCGTCCGGGCGTCGTGTGGTTCGGCGAATCGCTGCCCGTGCCGGAGTGGAACGAGGCCGAAACCCACGCCCGCCACTGCGACCTGATGGTCGTCGTGGGCACCTCCGGCGTGGTGTTCCCCGCCGCCGGGCTGCCGCTGATGGCGGTGTCGGCGGGGCTGCCGGTCATCGAGATCTCGCCCGACGACACCGATTTCACTCCTCATGCCACTCACTCGTGGCGGACCACCGCGGCGACCGGCCTGCCCGCATTGGCCCGAGCCGCCGGCGTCGAGGTGTAAGGCCCGGGCCGCAGGCGTCCGCCGGCCGGCCGTCATGCGAAAACGCCCCCACCATTCCAGGTGGGGGCGTTTTGTTTGTGCTGGTTAGCGCTTGTTCTTGCCCTCGGCCAGGAGCTGGCGGCCGACGACCATGTTGCAGACCTGGTTGGTGCCCTCGTAGATCTGGGTGATCTTGGCGTCGCGCATCATGCGCTCAACCGGGAAGTCGCGGGTGAAGCCGTAGCCGCCGAAGAGCTGCACGGCGTTGGTGGTGACCTCCATCGCGACGTCCGAGGCGAAGGCCTTGGCGGCGGCGGCCATCAGGCCCAGGCGTCCGCCGCCGTCGGCGGAACCGCGCTCGGCGTTGGCGGCGGCGGTGTACACCATCAGGCGGGCGGCCTCGATCTTGGTGCGCATGTCGGCGAGCATGAACTGGGTGTTCTGGAAGGCGGCGATCGGCTTGCCGAACTGCTCGCGCTCCTGCACGTACTGCACCGCGGCGTCGTAGGCGCCCTGGGCGATGCCGAGGGCCTGCGCGCCGATGGTCGGGCGGGTGTGGTCGAGGGTCTCGAGGGCGGTCTTGAAGCCGGTGCCCTCTTCGCCGATCATGCGGTCGGCGGGGATGCGGCAGTCCTCGAAGTAGAGCTCGGCGGTCGGCGAGCCCTTGATGCCCATCTTGTGCTCGAGGCCGCCGACGCGGAAGCCCGGGTCGTCGTCGCGGACCATGAAGGCGGAGATGCCGTTGGCGCCCTTGTCGGGGTCGGTGACGGCCATGACGGTGTACCAGGTGGAGATGCCGCCGTTGGTGATGAAGCACTTGGAGCCGTTGAGGACCCACTCGTCGCCGTCGCGGACGGCGCGGGTCTTCATGCCGGCGGCGTCGGAGCCGGCGCCGCGCTCGGTCAGGGCGTAGGAGGCCATCTTGCCGTTGGCGATGTCCGGGAGCACCTGCTTCTTGAGCTCCTCGGAGCCCTTGAGGATCAGGCCCATGGTGCCGAGCTTGTTGACGGCCGGGATCAGCGAGGAGGAGCCGCACACGCGGGCGACTTCCTCGATGACGATGCAGGCGGCGACGGAGTCGGCGCCCTGTCCGCCGTACTCTTCGGGGACGTGGATGGCGGCGAAGCCGGCGGCCTCGAGGGCGTCGCGGGCTTCCTGCGGGAAGCGCTCGTTTTCGTCGACGTCGGCGGCGTGGGGGGCGATCTCCTTTTCGGCGAGGTCGCGGATGACGGCACGCAGTTCCTGGTGCTCTTCCGGCAGCTGGAACAGGTCGAATCCGGGGGTAAGTGCCATTGGGGTGATCCTCCGTGCGGTGGCTTTTTTCGGTCAGTGGTCGAGCATATCCATTAACGCGCGTTAACGAGGCGGGTTTGGTGGCGCAGCTCACCCCCGCGGGTGGTGTGCGGGTGGTTTTTGCTTGACGACGCCGACCTTTTCGCCATCCGCCTCAGACTTTGCGCGGTGGCGTTATGACCGTCGTCGCAGGCCAGCGAGTCTTTCCGCCGTTTCCGAGCGCCCAGGCGCCGAGAATCGCGGCGCCGGCGACGATGCCCGGGGCGGGCCACCATGTGCCCAGGGCGAGGAATTCTCGGAGCATCGACGTCGCCCAATACTGCGGCGGGGTGGGTGACCCCTCCACCCGCCAGTGGGCATTGCCCGCCCGGCGTGCCAGCGATCCGGTCCGGAACACGTGGAAGTCGCTGGTGACCACGGTGACGGGGCCGCGCTCGACCATTGGTCGGGCGTTGGCCAGGTTCTCCAGCGTCGACGTCGAATGGGGCTCGAGTCGGACGTCGGCGATGCCGCGGTCGCGGAGCCAGTCGCCCATCACCTCGGCTTCGGAGGGGCCGCCGTCTTCGCCGACTCCCCCGCAGCAGATCACGGTGACGGGGCCCGGGGTGCGCCGTGCGACCCGTTCGGCCCGCTCCAGGCGGTACCGCAGCAGAGATGACGGTCGGCCGTCGCGCAGCGCGCAGCCCAAGACGATGACGGTGCGGGCCGGCCCGGTGTCGCGCCGTGCCCACGTGCAGCGGGCGACGTCGAAGATCGGGAGCATGACGCCGGGGGCGGCCAACCCGGCCAGGGCTACCGCGGAGGCGGCCACGACGGCGGGATGGGCGGATCGATGCGACCGACTTTCCTCGACGCCGCTTCTCGCCGCGACGCCGCCTCTCATCGCTGCGCCACCCCTCGGCGTGGCGCCGCCCCGCGCCACGACACCGGCTGCGGCGACCGTGGCCGCACCATAAGCCGTACCGACGGCGGGCAACCCCCATGTCGGCGGCCTGCGATTGGGCAGCTTCGGCGGCCGCATCAGCGGATCCCGCCACGCGACGATGCCGCCGACGACCAGCGTCGCGGCCATCAGCAGGCCGGGTATCGCGGCCAGGGCGGCGAACACCGGCCTCGGCACCCACGCGGCAGCACGGCGGTGGCGCGCCGCCCGGCGACGTCGGCGGGGCGTCGTGAAGCGAACCATGGCCCCACGGTAACCGACCTCCCGGGTCGACCCGCGACCGTTCGAACACCGGGCAACGCCGCCGCGACCGACTACCCCGGATGCACCGTCCAATCCACGAGGGACCGCGGATCATGGCGGGCGATGTGGTCGTCCTCCTGCCGCGCCCACATGCGCCAATAGCCGTCGAAATGCTCGTCGCGCGCCATCGCCCGGGCGTACCGGGTGGGCTCGTCGAGCTCGACCCACACTCCCCACGCCTGACCGTCGCCGGCGGCGCGGGCGGCCGCGAGATTGGCGGCCGTCACGGCGCCGCAGCCCTCGACGATGAGGGAACGGACCGGCCGGGCCGCCGAAAACTCCGACAGGTCCACCCACTCCGCCCAATCGCTCGCGTACCAATCCCACCGCCGGAACCCCGCCACCTCCGGATCGAGCATCGACTCGGCCACCGCTGCCGACGCCGCCGCCAAACCACCCCACCCCGGATACGCGTCCTCCAGGTGGACCACCGGCCACCCCAGGACGTCGTGAAGCCTCTTCGCGAACGTCGTCTTGCCCGACCCGGAACGGCCGTCGATGAGCAAAATCACGCGACCCCCAGGAACCGGAACTCGCCGGTCCACACCGAAACGCCCAGCGACGCCGCCGCAATGAGCGCGCACACCGCCAACACCGCCCACTCGCGGCCACCGAACGTCGACTCCCGCGCCCACGTCCGCTCGCCCGGCGCGCCGAAACCACGGGCCTCCATCGCCGTCGACAACTTCGTGCCCCGCCGCAACGCAAACACCAACAGCGCGAACACCTGCCCGAACAACCGCCTGATCCGGCCATGATCGCCCAGACCACGCGCACGGCGGGCACGGGTCAACGCCCGCCAATCGTCGAGGAACAACGTGATCAACCGCACGCCGGCCACCGACGCCAACACGAACCGCGACGGCAGCTTCAGCACCTGTGCCAGGCCATCGCCCAAATCCGTCGGATCGATGTCGGCGGTGAGCACCACCACCGGCAACCCGATCGCCAACACGCGCACCGTGATCGCGATGGCCAGCGAAATCGAATTGTCCGTGACCGTGGCCAGCAGGAACGAAAAGTACTCGGTGCCCTCCGGATTGCCGTACAGCAGCATCGACACGCCCGACACCGGCGCGGCCAGCAGAATCGGCCAGCCGCGGCGCACCAGCCGCTTCGGCCCGACCCCGCACAACGGCGCCGCGACGATCGTGCACGCCAACGCGACGGCCGCCGACACCCAGTCGATCGACAGCAGCAGAGGGGTCGTCATCAGCAGCAGGCCCAGCAGCTTGGCGACGGGATTGACGTTGGCGATCAGATTCACCGGTGCCCCACCTCGCCCAGATCGATGACGTGGTCGCCCATCGCCGCGACGACGAGCGGATCATGCGTGATCGACGCGACCGTCACCCCCTCGTCGACGAGGCCGCGCAACATCCGCAGCAACTCCGCGAACGTCCGGCGGTCCTGGCCGAAGGTCGGCTCATCGAGGATGACCATCGACGGCGCCGTGGACAACACCGTGGCGACCGACAACCGCCGCTTCTCCCCGCCTGACAACGTGAACGGATTCGCCCCGGCCACGTGCGTCAGGCGCAGGCGTTGCAAAAGTTCATCGACGCGGTCCGCGCCGGCGGGGTCGTCCAGCAGCTTCGGCCCAAGCTCCAGTTCCTCGCGCACGGTGGGGGTGACGAACTGATGCTCCGGCGCCTGGAACACGCTGCCGATGCGACGCGCCAACTGCTTCGACTTCCACTTCAGCGGATTCGGCCCGGCACCCCGGGCGATGCGTTCCGACGCGACGACGGCACCGCCCATCGGCTCCAGCAGACCGCCCATCGTCAACGCCAACGTCGACTTGCCGGAACCATTCGGCCCGACGATGCACGTCGACGCCGCCGCCGGCACCGCCGCGTCGATGCCCCGGCGCACCGGGGTGTCGCCGCCGTATCCGACGGCGAGGTCGTCGAGACGCAACGCCGCCTCCGCCGACGCGGGCACCGGCACCGTCGCCCCCACCTCCGGCGGCGGGCCCGGCAACCACACCCCGGCGTCGCGAAGATGATCGCCGTACCGGGCGAGAATCTCCGAGGGCGGGCCATCCGCGACCACCGTGGAGCCGAGGTCCTCCCCGGCCGAATCGAGCACGAGAATGCGGTCGACGTGATCCACCCACGCCTCGACGCGATGCTCGACGACGACCAGCGCCGCCCCCGTCGCCTCCGCGGCGCGGATGGCGGCATCGCGCAACTGCGGCACGCCCTCCGGATCGATGTTGGCGGTGGGTTCATCCAGGCAGATCCCCCGCGCCCCCATCGCCAGCCCCCCGGCCAGGGCCAGCCGCTGCTTCTGCCCGCCGGACAACTTCTTCGTCGGATGGCCCAACGGCAGGTCCAGGCCGACCAGATCCAGCGCCCGCCGGACCCGCCGCCAGATCTCGTCGCGCGGCACGCCCAGGTTCTCCGCGCCGAACGCGACGTCGTCGCCGACGCGGGCGGAAATGACCTGACTGTCCGGGTCCTGCAGCACCAGGCCGACGACGCCGCGCACCTCGGCCGGGTCACGCCCGTCGACGAGCAGGGAGCCGGCGTCCTCGCCGTCCTCGTCGTCGCCGAGCACCCCGGCGATGGCCGCCAGCAACGTCGATTTACCCGCCCCCGACGGCCCGAGCAGAAGAACCTTCTCGCCGGCGTCGATGCGGACGTCGACGTCGGAAAGCGCCGGGCGACGCCGCCCAGCATGCCGCCAGCCGAAACCGCTGGCCGAGATGAAAACCATGGCTACCGCGTGCGACTACACCTCGCCGCGGCGCTCGCGGCCCGCGGCGAAACGATCCAGCGCACCCGTGCCCGCCAACGCGCGCACCAGCACCCACCCGACCAGGCCGGCGAGGATGGCGCCCGACACCAGCAGACAGGTCAGGTACACCGAGTTGAACTGCCACGTGCGCGCCAGGTTGCCCGACGTGAACAGCTCCAGGGTGAACGCGCCCGCACCCGCCACGGCACCGGCGAGCATGGCCACCGGCGCGGTGAAGCGACGGTAGCCGAACAGCAGGAAGATCAGCTCCGCGCCCGCGCCCTGCGCCAGACCCGAGTACAGCGTGGAAATGCCCCACTGGTTGCCCACCAGCGCCGACACCGTCGCCGCGATGACCTCCACGAACAAGGCAGCGCCCGGCTTGCGGATCACCAACCCGCCGATGACGCCGCCCAACAGCCACGGACCGACGACCAGTCCGCCCAGCCCCGGCGTCAGCGCATCGGCCGCGGTGAACCACGCGCCGCCGACGATGTTCCACACGACGAAGATCAGGCCGAGGGCCACACCCAGGACGGCGGCGGTGACGATGTCGATCACCCGCCACGCCCGGTGCGCCTTCTTCGCGGTCTTCCGCTTGTCGACGTTCATCTCCGCGGCCTGCGCCGCATCGGTCGAATTGCTGGGGTTGGTGGACATGTGACGACCTCCATCGCTTCCTTCGTCGGCATGATCCGGACAGGTTCCTACGGTCGAGGGCGCGTGTCGTGCCCTCCTCTCAGCCCCGCGTCGCCGAATCGGCCGGCCGGGGCTCCCGTGCGCATTTCGACCGAATGGTACCCCACCCCGCGGACCGGCCTTAAGGTTGGGGAATTATGAGCACCGAACACGCGGATCAGACCACCGGGGACTCCGGGGACGCCGGAAACTCCGTCGCCGAGTCTCCGTTGGCACGGGAGACGACGGAGGCGCAGGCGTCGCCGGGGTCGCCGGGGTCGCCGGGAGAACCGGATTCTCCGGAATCGCCGGAATCGTCGGAATCCTCCGACGCGTCGTCGCCCGAAGCGGCGTCAGAGACCGAACCCCGCATCACACGCAAGACGTGGCTGCTGCTCGCCGCCGTCATCGTCGTGATCCAGGCGATCGGCCGCGTGTGGGTGCTCGCCGGCCGCACGTTTTACTGGGACGACTTCATCATCGTCGGCTCTGCGGCCGACTCCGACTGGTGGACGCCGGACTACTTCCTGCAGCCGCATGATGGCCACCTGGCGCCGCTGGCGTTCATCCTGCAGGCGGCGGCCAGCGAGCTCGCCCCCTGGAAATGGTGGCTGCCCGCCACGTTGATGTTGCTGGGCCAGGTGGCGGTGACGGTCGTCACGGCCCGGGCGCTGCGCTACATCGCCGGCCGGTCGTGGCAGGCGCTGGCGGCGCTGGCGCTGGTGGCGTGGACTCCGCTGATGCTGCCGGGGTCGACGTGGTGGTCGGCCGCCGCCAACGCCCTGCCGATGCAGCTGGCGCTGGCCGGCATCACGGCGCTGGCGGTCCGGGTGAGCCTGCGGCAGGACCACCCCGTGTCCGCCCGCGCCGTCGTCGCCGCCACCGTCGGCCTGATCGTGGCGCTCGGGTTCTTCGAAAAGGCCCTGGCCGTCGCCCCCATCGCGCTGGCGGTGACCATCTCGGTGGCCTACATGGAGCGCCGGCCCATCGGCCGGACGCTGCGTCGCGGCCTTGCCCTCTGGTTGCCGCTGGGCCTGGTCACCGGCGCGTGGGCGTTGTTCTACTCGCTCACGGCCCTGGGCGACGCCGGCGAGGCGTCCTCCGAGCCGCGCGCCGAGCTGTTCTTCAGCGGCTTCGGCCAGGTCCTGGCGGGCCTGGCGGGCGGCCCGTGGTTCTGGGATCGGTGGGCGCCGGGCCAGCCGTGGGCGGACGCCCCGTCGGGTCTGGTCAGCGTCGGCGGCGTGCTGGTGCTGCTGACGATGGCGGTGATCATCGCCCGCGATTACCGCGCCTGGATGCCGTGGATCATCGCCACCGCCTACCTGGCGGTGACGCTGCTGTCGGTGACGTTCATGCGTTCCGGCGACCACACGTCGGATGTCCTGGCCCGCACGCTGCATTACTACGGCGACTCTGCGATGGTCACCGGTTTCGCGCTGGCGGCGTC
The DNA here is from genome assembly GCF_001807025.1 of Corynebacterium sp. HMSC11E11. Taxonomy (NCBI): domain Bacteria; kingdom Bacillati; phylum Actinomycetota; class Actinomycetes; order Mycobacteriales; family Corynebacteriaceae; genus Corynebacterium; species Corynebacterium sp. HMSC11E11. Next base: position 63,845 of record NZ_KV787173.1, read on the forward strand.
GTGGTCGGACCGCGTCAACCCCCTGCCGGCCCGTTCGCGCTACGGGGTGCTCGCGCTGGCCGGGGTGCTGCTGGTGTCGTCGACGATTTCCGTCATCGGCTACCGCAAGGCCTGGGCCGACGACGGCACGGCCGCGTGGCTCGAGACCGCCTCCGCGTCGTTGGAGCAGGCCGCGGCGAACGACGACGGCCCGGTCATCCTCGACCAGCCGGTGCCCTACGAGGTGCTGTTGCCGGTGGCGTACCCGAAGAACATGTATTCCCAGGTGTTCCGCGATGTGCGGCAGCGCCCCGAGTTCGGCCGCGTCACCGACGAGCCGATGATGTTCGACGACTCGGGCGAGCTGGTGCCCGCGCGCGTCGCGGAGATCACCCGCATTCCGCAGGGCGACGTCGAGTCCTGCGGCACGCAGATCGTCGTCGGCCCCGATGGCACGGCCACGGAGGAGATCGAGCTGCGCGACATCGCGAAGCTGGGTGATTGGGTGGTGGAGTTGCGCGCCATTTCCTCGGCGCCGGCGCAGCTGCGTCTGAGCCTGCCCAACCCCTTCGAAACCGAGGAGCAGACGATGGGCGGTTCGACCGTCGTCGACGTCGACGATGATCTGCGCACCCGGTGGGTGGTGCTGTCGGGTGGCGGCAACACGCTGCGCATCGACGTCTCGGGAGCACCCGAGGGCACCTCCGTCTGCGTCGGTTCGGGGGCGATCGGGCCGCTGGTTCCCGCGCACGGCTGAGAATCAACTACGATGATCGTGAGATTTTCATTCGTGATGCCGCTTTAAGGAGTCCACTCATGCGCAACCGCCTCGTCGGTGCCGTCGCCGCCACCGCCATCGCCGCAGCCGCCCTGGTCGCCTGCTCGCCCCCGAACGAGAACCCGTCGGACATCAAGGTCACCGACCAGGAGAACCCGACCCACTCGTTCGAGAACTCCGGCGCCGAGTCCTCCGAGGCCACCACCTCCGAGCAGGAGCCGGCCGTCCAGTAGGCCCCTTCGCCCCGCCCGCCGTCCGGTTTCCGGTCCGTCGGGCGGGTTCGGCATTGCGCCCGACCGGCATCGTCCGGCTTTACGACGCGCACGACCCGCCGCACATGATGTCGGCGGGTCG
>NZ_KV787174.1:0-9878 GCF_001807025.1 Corynebacterium sp. HMSC11E11
GCCCCAGCCCGCCGTGGGCCGCGCCGATGACGCGGGCGGCCGCCCGCGCGCCGGGCAGCCCATCGGCCCGAATGAGCGGCGGCACGAAGTGGAACTCCTCGCTGGTGGCGGTGACCATCAGCGGCACCCGCGGCCGGATCTCCCGGATGCGCGGGCCCACGGCGGTATCCGTCGGGGCGACCGCGGCGACGAGTCGGTAGGCCCGGTCGATGATCCCGGGATCGGCCGTTCCCGACGGCCCGACTCCTCCGATGCGGGCGAGCAGCCGTCGCAAAGCACTGCCCGAACCCCGCGACAACCCGGGCGACATGGCGATGACCCGATGCACCAGTCCCTCCGACCGCGGATCCGACGCCAGCGCCAGAGCCAGGCCCGCACCCGCCGACTGACCCGACAACGTGACGTTGCCCGGATCCGCACCGAACGCGGCGGCATTGTCGCGGACCCAGCGCAGCGCGATGAGCAGATCATCGACGGCACGATAGGGTGCCGCGCCCGGCCTTCCGATGCGACCGTCGCCCCGCGTGCGCCAAAACCCGTCGAACCGCTTGCGGTAGCCCAGCGACACCGCGACGATGCCCTCCTCCGCGAAACGGCGCGTGCTGCACCACGGTTCCGAGGGGTGGCCCTCTTCGAAACGGCCGCCGTGGATCCACAGGAGGATCGGGCGCGCGCCGACGCTCCCGCCCGCAGAGCTAGCGCCATCCGGGGAGGCGGTCGCACCAACGCCGTCGACCGGCGCGGTGACGGTGAGCTGCATGTGGCCGACGCCCTCGCGCAGGGCGGTGCCGGACCCGTCGCCGAGCGGATCGCCGATTGGTTCACGGCCGTCGTGCGGACCGGGCGGCGCCGGCGTGGACGGACGAAACGGCTCGGCCGTGGCGTACGGGATCGTGTGGATGCGCAGCACCCCACCCGAAACGCGTCCCGTCAACGCGCCGGCGGGGGCGCCGACGGTGAGATCTCCGGGGCGGCCATCGGTCGCGTGGCGGGAATCGTCCATGCGCCCAGCGTAAGCGTCCCGCCGCGGGCGAGAGCCGGAATGGCCCAACGCGCACGGCGGCGCCCCGCCGGGTCGGCGCTAAGGTGGGGCCCCATGAACGCATCGTCTTCCGAGACCATCGCCGCCAATCCGCTTCTGACGCCGTCGACGCTGCCGTACGGTCTGCCCGACTTCGGGTCGATCGGCGACGAGCACGTCATCCCGGCGTTTCGCACGGCCTTCGTCGACCATGACGCGGAGATCGCCGCGATCGTCGACAACCCGGAGGCCCCGACCTTCGCCAACACCCTCGAGGCGCTCGAGAAGTCGGGCCGCCTGCTGGATCGCGTGGCCGCGTATTTCTTCAACATCGCCGGCACCGACGCGACCGAGGAGCGGCTGGCCATCGAGGCCGCCATCGCCCCGGAGCTGGCCGCGCACATGGATGGCGTGCGCCTCAACGAGGGGTTGTGGGCGCGCATCAAGAAGGTGGCGGAGCTTTACGACGAGTCGACGTCCGCGTCGTCCGCCGGGGCGGGTCCGGATGCGGGGGATGCCGACCGCGGGACATCTGCGGCGTCCGAGGTTCCGGAGCTCGACGACGAGGCCCGCCGTTTGCTGGACAAGGTCGTCCGCGACTTCCGCCGGGCCGGCGCCGACCTCGACGATGCGGGCAAGGCGCGTCTGAAGGAAATCAACGCCCGCCTGTCCGAGCTGTCGACCGCCTTCGGCGAAAACCTGCTGGCCGACACCAACGACCGTGCCGTGGCGGTCACCGACGAGGCCGATCTCGCCGGGCTGTCGGACGCCGCGAAGGACAATCTCGTCCGTTACGCACGCAAGGCCGGCCGGGCCGACGGGTGGCTGATTCCGCTGGATCTGCCGAGCGTGCAGGCCATCCTCACCGACCTGGAGTCGCCGGACACCCGCGCCCGCGTCTACGCCGCATCCATCGCACGCGGCACGGGGGCCGGCCACGACAACCGTCCGGTGCTGTTGGAGGAGGTCCGCCTGCGCGCCGAAAAGGCCCGGCTGCTCGGTTACGACACCCACGCCGACTACGTCATCTCCGACGAGACCGCCGGGGACGTGGCCGCCGCGAAGAAGCTGATCACCGACCTGGCGCCGGCGGCCGTCGCCAACGCCGAGGGCGAGTACAAGCGCGTCGCGGACCTGGCCGCCGAAGAAACCGTCGGCGCCGGAGCGGGAATCGACGGCGCGGATGACGCCGAGTCCGTCGAGGGGGCGGGCGACGTCGGCGCACCCGACTGGCCGTACTGGGCCGAGCGCCGCCGCGCCGAGGAATTCGCCGTCGACGGCGAAAAGCTCAAGGCGTACTTCCAGCTCGACCGTGTCCTCCGCGACGGCGTCTTCCACGTCGCCAAGAAGCTCTACGGCATCGACGTCGTCCCGCGCGAGGACCTCACCGGCTACGCCCCCGGCGTCACGGTGTGGGAGGTCCGCGACGGCGGCGCCGATGGGGGAGCGGAAGCGGGCACGGAAGCGGGCGCCGATACGGGTGGTGGCGCGGGAGCCGAGTCCCGGGATTCGGGCATCGGCCTGCTGCTCACCGACTTCTTCTCCCGGCCGACCAAGCGCGGCGGCGCGTGGATGAGCTCCTTCGTCGACCAGTCGCACCTGCTGGGCACCAAGCCGGTCGTCGTCAACGTGCTCAACATCGCCGAGCCCGCGGAAGGGGAGCCGGCGCTGCTCACCCTCGACGAGGTGACCACCCTCTTCCACGAATTCGGCCACGCCCTCCACGGGCTGCTGTCCGACGTCCGCTACCCGCGGTTCTCCGGGACCAACGTGCCGCGCGACTTCGTGGAGTTCCCCTCCCAGATCAACGAAAACTGGGCGCTGGAGCCGTCGATCCTGGCCAACTACGCGTTCCACGTCGACACCGGCGAGCCCATCCCCGACGACCTGGTCGAGGCAGTCAAGCGCGCCCGCACCGCCGGCGAGGGCTTCGCGACGGCCGAGTACCTCGCCGCCTCCGCCCTGGATCTGGCATGGCACTCGCTGTCGCCGGAAGAGGCCGCCGCCGTCACCGACGTCGGCGAATTCGAGCAGAAGGCGCTGGAGGAATACGGCCTCGACGTGGCCAACCTCGCCCCGCGCTACCGGTCCACGTACTTCAACCACATCTTCGCCGGCGGATACTCGGCCGGATACTACTCCTACCTGTGGGCCGAAGCCCTCGACGCCGACGGCTACGGCTGGTTCACCGACAACGGCGGCGCCACCCGCGCCGGAGGCGGCCACTTCCGCGCCACGATCCTGTCCCGCGGCGGCGCCATCGACTTCACCGAGGCCTACCGCACGTTCCGCGGACGCGACAAGGACATCCGCCCGCTCCTCGAACGCCGGGGTCTGGCGGGAGCCGACGTCGGGTAATGTGAACCGCCGTGTATGAAGCGCTCGAGGGAACCGTCGACTCGGTCGGCCAGTGGCTGACGCAGTTGTCGGTGCTCGGGCAGACCACCGTGCTGCTGGCGTTCCTCGTGCCCGTCGGCGGCGTGGTGGCGTTCGCGTTCATCGGCCTCATCGACGTCGTCGTCGGCCGCTTCTCCCGGAGGTGGGCGACGAAACGCCCCGGCCGGGGAGGACGGACGCGAATCGAATTGGTGGAGCAAGACCCCAGCTGATGCCGGGACAGTGAAAGAGGAGAGCCCAACATGCGGAAGTCGCCGGTCAAGATCGCGCTCATCGTGCTGATCATCCTGGTGCTCGTCGCCGGAGTCATGACGCAGATGTGATCGTGCCGCCGTCCGGCCCGGCACACCGGACCACAAACGACGGGCCGCAAACGACGGGCCGACGGCACACGGACGGGCAGTACCCCGAATGGCAAAAAGGCGGTCCACTCCCGGAGAGTGGACCGCCTTGACCGCGCCCGCGGATCAGGGGTGAACGTTCGCCGCCCGCGCGCCTTCCGCCCCGAAGGACGCCGTCGGCTCACCCGGCTCCGGCGCCGGCAGCCGCTTGCCGTAATCGACCACCAGACAGACGGCCAAGACGACGGTGGTGGGGATGACCCACGCCAACGACTGCTCGTACAACGGCAGATTCGCCAACGACGGCACCGCCGACGCCGGATCGACGTCGAGCGTCCGGGCCAAGTCGATGAGGGCGAACACGCCCGCCACCGCCACCGGCACCCGGTAAGACCACGTCAACTTGAACGGCAGCGCCGCCTGCAGCAACGTCAGGAACACCAGCGCCACCGCCATCGGGTACAGGAACACGTTGAGCGGAATCGCGATGCCGATGATCGCATCCAGGCCCAGGTTCGACATCACCAGGCCCGCCAGCGTGAAACCGACCGCCCACGCCCGGAAACCGATGCGCGGGGTCAGCGACGAAAAGAACGCCGCGGTTGACGTGATCAAACCGACGGCCGTCGTCAAGCATGCAAGCAAAACGATGAGCGCGAACACCCACGCGCCCGCCGCGCCGAAGGACCGCGTCGCGGCCTCCGACAACAACAGCGCACCGTTGGTGTACTCGCCCCCGATGCCCTGGCCCAACTGGCCGAGCCCCAGATAAACCAGGCCGAGCAGAATCACCGCGATCACGCCCGCCAAAATCGACGACGTCACCACCTGACGCTGCCGGTCAATGCCCCGCGACCGCAGGGAATCGATGACCACGATGCCGAACACCAACGCCGCCAGGGAATCCATGGTCAGGTACCCCTCCAGGAAACCCGTCGCGTACGGCGACCCCGCCCACTTCTCGGTCGGGGCACCCGGCTCGGCCGTCAACACGATCGAACCGACGACCACCAATGCGACGATGAGCACCAGCAACGCCGGCGTCAACCAACGTCCCAACGAATCTACGATGCCGCCCGGACGCAGCGACAACCACAGCGACACCGCGAAAAACGCCGCCGTGAACGCGAACAACGCCCACCCCGACGACGTCCCCGCCACACCCGCGACACCCGTCTCGAACGCCACGTTCGCCGTGCGGGGAATCGCGTACAGCGCGCCGATGGACAAGTACACCGCAATGGAAAAGACCAGGCCGAAAACCCTGCCCGCCCGGGAGGCGATGTCGACGATGCCGTTGCCGGACACCGCCACGGCGATCACCGCCAACGCCGGCAGCAGCACCGCCGTCGTCAGGAAACCGGCCATCGCCGGGCCATAGGCCGTGCCTGCCTCGATGCCGAGCTGGGGCGGGAAAATGAGGTTGCCCGCGCCGAAGAACATCGCGAACAACATGAGCCCGACGACGAGGATCGTCGAGACTGCGGGGCGGGAGTCTGTATCGGTCACCCCACGATTGTCGCAGGGGGCCGCCCGTTCGCATGCCGGGGGCGGGTGCAGGGGGGACCGGGTGCCCGCGGAACGGGCACATGGCGGATCCCCGATGACCGTCAATCCCTGGCGGAAGCCTCCGCAACCGCCCCGAACAGGGGAAGGTCCGGCAGGTCGGACACCAGAAGCGCACGGCCCTCGTGATCCGTCAGCGGCACGCACCAATTCGGGTACTGATCGTGGGTCGTGCCCGGCTGGTTCTGCGTGCGACGGTCGCCGACCATGTCCACCAGCGCCATGCACGTCAGCGCCGACGGAGTGCGCGCGAGATACCGGTGCAAACCGACGATCAGCGGCGCCGCATCCGGCAGCTCGTCGCGGGAGATGTTCTTCCAATCCCGGCCGGACACCGGTCCGTCGGCGTCGGAAAGCCCCTCGAAACAGCCCGCCGCATCCACCGCGGCGAGGGTCGCCGTCACCCACTCCAGGTCACGGGCCTCCTCTTCCTCCACGTCCGCAGAGAACAGGCCGAGACGGTCGCGCAGCTTGATGTGCTCGCCCGCGAGATACCCCGCCGTCGGCGGCAGATCGTGCGTGGTCACCGACGACAGGCACAGGCGGCGGTAGTGCGACGGGTGCTTGGGCACCCCCGGACCATCCGACTCGAACCACAGGATCGACGTGCCCATGACGCCGCGCTGAGCCAGGTACTCCTGAACCCACGGCTCGAAGGTGCCCAGGTCCTCGCCGATGACGACGGCGCCGGCGAGTTCGGCCTCCAACGCGAGAATGCCGACCATCGCCTCATGGTCGAAGTACACGTAGGTGCCGTTGGCCGGCGACTCCATCCGCGGCATCAACCACAGCCGGAACAGCCCGAGGATGTGATCGACGCGGATGCCGCCCGAATGGCGCAGCACCGTGCGCAGCATGTCCCGCCACGGCTTGTACGAGGCCTCCGCCAACTTGTGCGGGTTCCACGGCGGCTGCGACCAGTCCTGGCCGCGCTGGTTGAAACCGTCCGGCGGGGCGCCGACCGACGCATCCGGGGCCATCCATTCCGCCAGGTTGCGGGCGTCGGACCCGCCCGGGTGCACGCCGACGGCCAGGTCGGCCATGATGCCGATGCGCATGCCCGCCTCGGTCGCCGCGCGCTGGGCGTCGCGAAGCTGCTCATCGAGGATCCACTGCAGCCAGCAATGGAAATCGACGAGTTCCCCGCGCAGATCTTCGATGTCCTCGTGGGCGCCCAGCGGCGTGACCAGGCCCGCGAACTCTCCGTTCGCGAACTCGTCGTCGTCACGGGCGGCGGTGCGGATCTCGATGTCGCGGTCGGCGCACCATCGGGCGTAGTCGAGGATGCCGCGGCCCTGCTCGGCCAGGAACCGTTCGTAGTCGGCGCGGCGCACCTCGGACAGCGGAATGTGGTGGATGGCGTGGAGGGCGCGCAGCTTGGCGGCATAGATCGGGTTGCGGTCGATCTCGTCGGCCGAGCGGTTGAGCTCGCGGAAACCCGCGGCCAGGTCGCGCAGCTCGGCGGCGTCGGCCTCGTCGAGGTAGGAGAACTCGGGGATCATCTCCACCCGGATGTACAGCGGGTTGGCGTAGCGGCGCGTGGTGGGCAGGTAGGGGGAGTCCTCCACCGGCGGGGAGGGCTCGGCGGCGTGCAGAGGGTTGACCAGCACGAAGTCGGCGCCCGCCGCGCGCGCCGACACGCTGGCCAGGTCGCCGAGGGTGGTCAGGTCGCCGATGCCCCAGGACCGCTCGGAGCGCACCGAGTACAGCTGGGCCATGACACCGGTCGCGGGCTTATCGACGAACTTGTCGGCCGTCGACAGCCGACCCGGAGTGACGGCGAGCTCGCATTCTGCCGTCGCGTCCTCGTTGACCGCGCGCAGGCGGTGCCACCCCAGGGGCAGATTCTCCGGGACGGCGAAGGCGGCTTCGCCGAGCAGAACGCCGTCGACCTCGCGGGGAGCGACGTTGTGCTCGACCTGGGCCAACGGCCACTCCGACCCGTCGTCCAGGATCGCGGTGACGGACACGGCGGTGCCGTCGGGGACGTGAACGATGACCTCCTTGTAGGAGCCGCTGGTGCTCACCACCACCGGCGGCAGCAGCCGACGCCAGCGCGCATCGGTCCACGCCTCGCGGGCGGCGATGATGTCCTCGTCGGAGGGGTCGTCGGGGGTGGGGCCGAGATCGACGTCGAGCGCCGCGAGGATCTTCAGGATCGTCGCCCTGGACACCGTGGCCTCTTCGCCGTTTTGCGCGGTATAGCGCGTGGCGACGCCGACGTCGGCGGCGAGATCGGTCAGGGGGGCGGTCACGGGAAGCTGCGCGTCTTCGTTGGTCACGCGTCCCATCATGCCAGTGACGCGGAATGTCCACCCGACCGGAGAAGCTGGCCATCGTCCGGCCCGGAAGCGGCGGTCGCCGATCTGCTCGCGGGCGACGGTCATCCGCGTGTCCGACGGCGACCGTCCTCGCCCCGTTTGGAGGTGGCGATCGATGCATCGACATAACGATTCCGTTTTTATGCCCGGTTCTCGCACCGGCGTGATGCGCGTGTCGTACAGTTGCCGAAGTAATAGAAGTAATCGATGTCACACCTCCTCGTGCGACGCCGCAGTCGACTGGGCGGGGTGACATCCGCGCGCCGGCGAAGCATCGGCGGCCGCGGTCACGCGAATCGATGGACGACCAGAAGGAGACGGAAAGCACCATGCGGGAGTACAGCAGCGAAGCCAAGTACGTGGTGGGTGAGAAGGAAACGATCGTCACCGCGATGCAGGAGCTGGTGGCCAAGCGCCCGAAGCTGGTCATGTTCACCCGTCCGAAGAACTTCGAGTGGGTCAACGTCACCGCCCAGGAGTTCCACGATGAGGCCATGGCCGTCGCCAAGGGTCTCATCGCCAACGGCGTCCAGAAGGGCGACCGCGTCGCGCTGCTGTCCGAGACCCGTTACGAGTGGAACCTGATCAACATCGCCATCTGGATGGCGGGCGCGACCATCGTGCCGATCTACGGTTCCTCCTCCGCCGGCCAGATTCGCTGGATCATCGAGGACTCCGGCGCGGTTTTCGCGATCACCGAGAGCCGCCAGCACACCGAGCGGATGAAGAACCTCGTCATCGACGACTCGGGCCACGCCCCGCTGTCGGAGTCCCCGACGCAGCTGCGCCGCGTGCTCGAGATCAACGCCTCCGCCGTCGACACCCTCATGTACGAGGGGCGCGACATCGACGACTCCGAGGTGCAGAGCCGCATCGACGCGACCACCTGCGATGACCTCGCGTCCGTCATCTACACCTCCGGCACGACCGGCCGCCCGAAGGGCTGCATGCTGGTCCACAGCAACTGGTTGGCGGAGGCCCGCGCGATCCTGACCAACGACATCGGCGTCATCGCCCGTCCGGGCAACCGCATCCTCACCTTCCTGCCGCTGGCGCACGTTCTGGCCAACGCGGTGTCCCTGGCCGCCATCGTCGGCGGCGCCACCCAGTCCCACTGGGCGGACACCAGCACCGTCACCCTGGAGTTCCAGCGTTCCCGCCCGCACTTGATCCTCGGCGTGCCGCGCGTGTTCGAGAAGGTCCGCGACTCGGCGCAGGCCGGTGCGAAGGAGAAGGGCGCCTTCGGCACTGCGCTGTTCGAGCGCGCGGAGGCCGCCGCCATCGAGTACTCGAAGGCCCTGGACACCCCGTCCGGCCCGACGACGGCGCAGAAGCTGCGCCTGAAGCTGTACGACAAGCTGCTGTTCGGCAAGATCAAGGCCGCCATGGGCGAGGCCGTGCAGTACACCATTTCCGGTGGTTCGGCGATGTCCTCTGACCTGGGCCACTTCTTCCGCGGCCTGGGCGTCACCGTTTACGAGGGCTACGGTTTGACCGAGTCGACCGCCGCCATCACGGTGAACAACCCGAACGACCAGGTCATCGGCACGGTGGGCCGTCCGGTCGGCGGCTGCGCGGTGAAGATCGACGACGACGGTGAGATCCTGCTCAAGGGCTCGGTGGTCTTCAAGGGCTACTGGCAGAACGAGGAAGCCACCAAGGCCGCCTTCGACGGCGAGTGGTTCAAGACCGGCGACCTCGGCGAGCTCGACGAGACCGGCCACCTGCGCATCACCGGCCGCAAGAAGGACCTCATCGTCACGGCCGGCGGCAAGAACGTGTCGCCCGGCCCGATGGAGGACCGCATGCGCTCCCACCCGCTGGTGTCGCAGGCCGTGGTCATCGGCGACGGTCGCCCGTTCGTCTCGGTGCTGGTCTCGCTCGACGAGGAGGCCGTGGAGAAGTGGAAGGCCGAGCACAACGTGCCGGAGCACACCCCGGTGCGTGAGCTGGCCGCGAACGCGGTGCTGCGCGCGGAGATCCAGGACGCGGTGAACTCCGCCAACGAGCTGGTCTCGCACGCCGAGGCCATCAAGAAGTTCCACATCCTCCCGTGCGACCTCTCCGAGGAGGCCGGCGAGCTGACCCCGACCATGAAGGTCAAGCGCAACGTCGTCGTCGACAAGTACTCCCGCGAGATCGAGGACATGTACACCCGCTAGAACCTCCGTCGGCCGCCCTCATGGGCGGTCCGCCAGGGTTTCCGGCCCGGCACCCCACATGGGGTGCCGG
>NZ_KV787175.1:0-588 GCF_001807025.1 Corynebacterium sp. HMSC11E11
AGCACCAGTGCCTTGTCTGGCGGGTCCAGATACAACCCGATGACGTCCCAGAATTTCTCTTCGAAGTTGGGATCGTTGGACAGCTTGAACGTACGAGTCAGGTGCGGCTTTATGTCATTGGCAGCCCATATACGCTGGACGCTGGCCGGAGAAATACCCGCGACTTGCGCCATGCTTCGGCAGCTCCAGCGAGGCTGGCCAATACGAGGTTGAACCACTTTTTCAAGCACTCGAGCCATAGCGTCTGGCGGCAAGAATGACTTACGTCCGCGGCCAGGCTTATCGATCAAACCGTCTAGTCCCTGTTCTTGAAAACGCTTGCACCAAAGAGTGACTGAGCGAAGAGAGAATCCAACCAGGCGGGCTATTTCAACCCTTGAACAACCTTGAGCAGCTAACAGGATGACCCTCGCGCGGCGACCGTCACGCTGACTGATGGTGGCTGATCGTGTGCGACGGCTCAGCTCGGCGCTTTCCTCAGGACTCAGGACGATATCTTGGGCGCTCATTTCTTCGCCTCCAACGGTGTAATCAACGAGCAAGCATAGACGATTTTACAGAGCATTTATTTTTGAGACAGTACACTAG
>NZ_KV787176.1:0-4590 GCF_001807025.1 Corynebacterium sp. HMSC11E11
CGCCCGCCCGGGTCCCGCCGCCGGCGCCGCCGCGACCGACCCCGCGGCGCTCGGCCGGATCTGGCGGTGGCTGCGGGTGTGCCTGGACCTGCTGGTCGCCGTGCTGCTCATGTTCGTCGCGCTGCGCGGCATCGCCACCGCCGAATCGGGGCACCTGTCGCCGGCGACGTGGCTGTGGCTCGTCATCTTCGCCATCGTCTACGCCATCGGCCGCATGCAGCCCGACGACGAGCCGCCGTGGTGGCCGCCCGCCGTCATCGCCTGTTTCGCCGGGCTGGCGTGGACGTCGCCCGACGGGGTGTGGCTGGCGTTTCCCCTCTTCTTCCTGGTGCTGCAGGCCGCCGTCGGCTGGTACGCGGTGGCGATGGTCGGCGTCATCACGGCGCTGGCCATCGGCATCATCGCCTGGCACGGCGGGTGGAGCGTCGGCGGCGTCGCCGGCCCCATCCTCGGCGCCGCAGTGGCGCTGATGGTGGGCCTGGGTTTCCGCATGCTGCTGCAGGAGGCCACCACCCGCGCCGAGGCCATCGACGAACTGCTCGCCGCCCGCGCCGACATCGCCGAAATGTCGCGCCGGGCCGGCGAACTGGACGAACGCGCCCGTCTGGCCGCCGACATCCACGACACCGTCGCCCAGGGCCTGTCCTCCATTCAGCTGCTGCTGCATTCGGCGGAGGCGTCGGCCCGCGTCGTCGGCGATGACGCGCGAACCGATGCCGAGCGGTCGGCGTCGACCGAACGCACCATCGGACAGATCCGCATGGCCCGCGACGTCGCCGCCGACAATCTCAGGGAAACCCGTCGCATCATCGCCGCCCTGCAGCCCGGCGCGCTCAGCGGGGCGGACCTGCCGGTGGCGCTCGCCCGGGTCTGCGCCGCCACCCCGGCCACCGCCGACGGTTCCCCCGCGCACTTCAGCGTCGACGGCGATCCGCGCCCGCTGCCGGCGGAGGTGGAGGCGGCGTTGGTCCGCATCGCCCAGGCCAGCATCGCCAACGTCGCCCGCCACGCCCATGCCGACCGGTGCGCCGTGACCCTGACCTACCAGCCCGATTCCGTGTCCCTCGACGTCGTCGACGATGGCGTCGGCTTCGATCCGGCCGCCGCGCCACCGTCCGGGGCGGTGGGCATCGTGGGCGTGCGTCGGCGCATCGCCGCCCTCGGCGGGACGGTGTCCATCGAGTCCGCGCCGGGTTCCGGCTGCGGGGTGTCGGTGCACGTCCCGCTTGACGACGCCCACCTCCCCGCATCCGACCCCTCGGCCGCCGACGCCGTGATCGCCGATTCGGCCGACGCAGATATCCCCGATTCCCCGACCGACCCCGAGTCCAAGGAGCCCCGATGATCACCGTCCTGCTCGCCGACGATCACCCCGTGGTTCGCGCGGGGCTGCGCGCGGTGCTCGAAACCGACGGCGGGATCACCGTGGCCGCCGAGGCCGCCACGCCCGACGAGGCCGTGCGGGCCGTCGCCGACGCCCACGACGCCGGTCGCCCCTTCGACCTGGTGCTCATGGATTTGCGTTTCGGCGAAGGCCCGGGCGCCCATGGTCAGGCGGGCGGGGTCGACGCCACCGCCCGCATCCGTGCGCTGCCCGACCCGCCGCAGGTGCTGGTGGTGACCAACTACTCCTCCGACGCCGACATCCTCGGCGCCGTGTCCGCCGGCGCGGTCGGCTACCTGCTCAAGGACTCCGACCCGACGCAGCTCGTCGACGGCGTCCGCTCCGCCGCCCGCGGCGAAACCGTGTTGTCCGGTGACGTCGCCACGCGCCTGATGGGGCGTCTGCGTGACCCGGGCCGCTCCCTCACCGCCCGCGAGACCGAGGTGCTGCGCCTGGTCGCCGACGGTCTGTCCAACAAGGACATTGCCGGAAAGCTCGTCTTGACCGAGGCGACCGTCAAGTCCCACCTGGTGCACGTCTTCACCAAGCTGGACGTGGGTTCGCGCACCGCCGCCGTGGCCAAGGCAACCGAACTCGGCATGCTCTGAACGCCCCTCCGCGCTCTTCCCGACATACGACGAACCCCGCCCGGCCGCTGCAGGCCGGGCGGGGTCTTCCACGTGCGTCGGATGACGGGGACGCGACGGAGCTACCAGGAGGAGGTTTCGTCGGCGTTGCCGGCCTTCCAGGTCTCCCACGGGATGTTCCAGTCGCCCAGGCCGTCGGTGCCGGGCAGGGTGCCGCCGATGGTGTTGCGGACGATGACGATGTCGCCGCGCTTGGTGTTCTGCTGGAACCAGGCGGCGTTGGCGTCGGTGACGTTGATGCAGCCGTGCGACACGTTCTGCGAGCCCTGGGCCCACACCGACCACGGCGCACCGTGGACGTAGATGCCGGAGTAGGACATCTGGGTCGCGTAGTTGACGGGGGTCCGGTAGCCGCCGGCGTCCAGCGATAGGCCGAAGGTGGTGGAGTCCATGACCATGCTGGTGTGCTGTTCGCCGATGAGGTACGTGCCGTTCGGGGTGGGCCAGCGGGCCGAGCCCATCGAAATCGGCATGGAGTTCTCCACCACGCCGTTGCGCTCGATGGTCATCGTCTTCGTCGCGTCATCGGCGATGGCGATGACCTTGTCGCCGATGGTGAAGCTGGTGGAGCTGTCCTCCTGGCCGTAGTAGCCGTTGCCCAGGTCCTTGCCGTAGATGTCGACGTCGACCGTGACCTCGGTGCCCGGCTCCCAGTATTCGGCCGGCCGCCAGCGGACCTCGGAGTTGTTGAGCCAGTAGAACGCGCCCTCCTGCGCCGGTTCCGTGGTCACCTTGATGGCGTCCTGGGCGGCCTTGCGGTCGGCGATGGGCTCGTCGAAACGCACGGCGATGGTCTGGCCGACGCCGACGGTGGAGCCCTCCGCCGGGTAGAGGTAGCCGTAGGTCTGGTTGTTCGGGGTGACGGTCTGGAAGGAGGTGGACAGCTTCTCCGTGCCGGCCTTCGCCTCGATGGTGTAGGTGCGGGAGTAGCCGAGTTCCTCGGTGGAGGTCCACTTCGTGCCGTCCTCCGACAGCTCGCCCTCAACCTCGGTGCCTTCGTCGTTGGTCAGGGTCACCGAGTCGAGCTTCGCGTCGTCGATGGTCACGGTGACCGGGTCGAGCACCGACCAGTCGTCCGCGCCGTCCTTGACGTTGGCCACCGGCTTCGGCTTGTCTTCCTGGACCGCGCCGGGGCCATCCGTCCCCTCCGAGTCGCCGACGGTGCAGCCCGTCAGCGTCAGGGCGGCGACGCCGAAGGCCGCCACGACGGCCCGGATTCGTCGGCCCCGAATCAGTTCAGCACCCATTTTCCTCAATCGCTCCACGCACTCGTTGATGTCATCCGCGGCTTTCGCCGCACGTTTGCTTTACGACGCCCCGGCCGAGTCGGTGCCCGCCCGGGAACGCATGCGAAACACGTACCCGGTCAACTTAGTCTGTTGAGCACCGAAAACGCACGCCAAGCGACCACCGTTAGGGTCACAATCCGACAACGGCTCGTCGCCGCAGGTGGTGCCCATGTGATGTGGGCATGGATTCAGCCACATTTCACGGATGGGGGGCTTCTCGACCACTACCGCCCCGTCGCCGAACCCCATCCTCGACACCACCGCGAAGTACCACCGGAAAACACCCCATGACCAGGCGATTTTGTATAGCGCCGCGAAGAGGGTTATATTTCTTCTCGTTGCAGCGGAGGCCAGCGCACAGCGGGCCGGAGCGACAACGCAAGCGCCATTAGCTCAACTGGCAGAGCAGCTGACTCTTAATCAGCGGGTTCGGGGTTCGAGTCCCTGATGGCGCACAGAATATAGCCCCTACCTGGCGGTACGCCCGGTAGGGGCTTTTTCGTTCGGTAGCGCCTGCCGCATCGGTGCCGTGTTCCGCGGATGCCTCGAATCGCGCCTCCGCCGGGAAGGTCCAACCCGCCCATCTCCGCAGGTCCATTGGCTCCGGATTCTCGTCTGGCGACGCATCAGTGGTGGTGTTAGGTTTCGCGCATGGAGAAACCTTTCGAAGATCTGTCCGGGGAGTGCGCCGAGGCCATCGCCGAAGTGGTCGAAGCCCATGGCGAGGCTTTCGACGGCCGCCGGATCAAGGGAATGGCGCTGTGCCCCGTCGATGACTACCTGGCGCCTTATCTCGGTGTGGTGTTCGCCGAAACGACCGATGATCCGGAAGCCCCGGCGGAGGACCTCTACGTTCAGTGGAGCCCGGACGAATCCGGCCAGGAGATCAGTAATGGGCGCCTCGATAAAGTCACCGGCGGCACCAATGATCTGGCCTCCCACTGGCCGGAAGAGGACTGGGATCACTTTGGCCCTCAACTTCGGGATGCCCTGGTCGAGGCCCTGGGGTCCACGGTGGTGCGGGACGCACTCGCCCGCGTCGGTTGGAATCCGATCCTGTACCTGTTCATGACGGGGGAAGGGCTGGTCGACGCGGATTCGCTGCCCACGCTCAATCCTGGTCGACGGGCGGATCCCGACTACCGGGCACTCGAGCGCCTGACCTGAGGTCGGGCCCCGCCTACCCGACGCGAAGACCCCGTCATCATTTGATGCGGGGTTTTTCCATTGCACGAAGACTCTTGGGTTCTATCGGTCATTGCAACACCCC
>NZ_KV787177.1:0-30062 GCF_001807025.1 Corynebacterium sp. HMSC11E11
CACGCCCCCATTGTGTCCGAATGCGACGGATTCCTTCGAATCGACCCGCGCGCCACAGGGCGAACGCCCCGACCACCAAAGTCAGCGCCACCGACCCGATGATGAGCGTCCGGGTGGTCGGCCCGGTGCGGGCGACGATCTCCACGGGGGCGGAAATCCGCTGCCCGTCCGGCGTCTCCAGCCACAGGTGCAACTGGTTCTGGCGTTCGCGGTCGACGTTCGGGCCGGGATCTTCCGGGCTGATCTGAAGCGTCAACGACCCCTTCGCCGGCAGGAGAGCCTCGTGGCGGCCGATGCGTTCGGAGTCGCTGACCTGCACCCGCACGAAGGCGGGAACCGGCAGCGGCAGGCCGTTTCGCCCCACGATGACCACCGGCGACAGGTCGGTCGCGCGGGTGTAGACGCCGCCCGGCGCCACCAGCGACACCGAATCCCGCAGCTGCTGGAGCATCTCGCCCATGCCGGCCATCGTCCGGCCCGCCTTCTCGGCGTGGCGCATGTGGGAGGAGGCGTTGCGTCGTCCGATGCCGGTCATCGAGCGCAGCACGTCGCGACGCATCGGTTGGGTGAACCCGTGGCGAGTCAGGGCCACCTGGTCATCGTTGGCCATCATCGTCGTCAAGTCGGTCAGGTACCGGGACTGCTGGGCCGCGCGGCTGACCTCGGTGCCGGACACCGCCCCCGGATCGGGGTTGGGAGACGACGTTTGCGCGGGTCCGACGGAATGCTCGGCACCGGAGCGGGCCAGCGCCTCCCCGAGCGCGACGGGCTCCGCGATGCCGTCGTCGAACGTCTCCGCGATCGCCCGCAGCAGGGTCCGCGCGTCATCGCCGGAAACCGACCAACCGGCGGGGGGCATCGCGACGACCGGCGCCGCCCCCGATTCGCCCACCCCGACGGAGGCGTCGGCGATTTCCTGGCGGAGGGTGCCCACCGCCGTCTGCATCCGGGCCACGCCCGAATCGACGGTGAGGTCGAACCGTCCGGCTACGGCGGCGTACCCGGCGACGTCCGGGGCCGATCCGGTAGCGGCCAGGGCCGACGACAGCGGGACGGGCAGGGCGAACGCGGAGGCGCCGGGCCCGACCTCTGCCGTTTCCCCGGGGCGGGCGATCCTGCCGTCGCCGAAGGTCAGGGAGTTGGCGGCCACCAGCGTCGTCGTCCGCGGGGCGGCGGGGGGCCACGTCACCGGCGACGTCCCCGCGGCGCCCGGAGCATCGGCGTCGGCGGCGGCCTCATCGTTGCCGTCGCCGTTGGCGCCGTCGTTCCCCGCGTTCGGCCCCGTTTCCCCGGTTGCGTTGAGGGATTCGAAGGCGGCGGAGCCGTCGACGGGCGACGACGTGTCGCCGAACGCGGTCACCGCCACCGACGAGGCGTCGAGGTATCCCTCGGGCGGAATGATCGTCGACGGCAGCGCATCCCGGCCCAGGACCCTTTCGACCACCGCATCGCCCATGGCCAGGGCCTCGGTGGCCAGCTCCGGATCGCCGGTCGCGGCGACGGCGTTGACTTCGGCGCCGGACCACGGCAGCGTCACCACGCACAGGTCGCGGGTGACGGCCGCCAACCGGTCGAGCCACGCCCCGGCCGCCTCGGCGCCCTGGCCCTCCCGCAGACTCAGGTCGTTCCCGCTGCCCCACGAGTCGCGCAGCCGGGTGCTGTCCTCCACGGGGCTGGGGCGTTCGCCGCCGATGCGGTAACCGTCGCGCATGCGGTCGGCGACGTCGAGGAGCTCGGGATCGACGGCGACGCACGTCGACTCCCGCAGCGCGGGGCCGTCTTCTCCCGCCAACTCCGACTCCAGCGCCCCGAGCAGAACGTCGAGGCGCCCACCGGCCTGCATCTCCGACGCCAGCGATTCGCCGGACAAGATCAATTCCGGCCGCACCGGCGCTTCCCCGGTCTCCCCCGGCACCAGCGGAATGTCGGCGGCCAGCGGCCAGACCAGGGACACGGGCGCGGGATCGGCCGACCCGTCGCGTGCCTCACGTCGCCCGTCCGCGCCGTCGGCCCCTTCCCGGCCATCGGCATCGGCCCGCGACCCCTCGCCATCTCCCGACCCGTCGGGCCCCTCGGCGTCCGCGTCGGCGTCGTCAAGCGAAGAATCGACCGGAACCAACATCCGCGTTTCCGCGAGGAACTGGTCGATGTCGTCGCCCGGCCGCCCGTTCGCGTTGACCAGCACCGGGTACACGCCCGCGGCGTCGATGCCCAACCCCTCCGGCGCCGGAGCCGACAACGGCACCGACAGGGTCACCGTGCGCGATTCCCCCGCCGCGAGATCGAAACCATCGTCGAAGGCGGTGGTCACCCCAAAGGCCTGCTCGGGTGCGGCCATCGCCAGACGCGCATCGGCTGCACCGGCGAGCGCTTCGGCCCGCTGCGTGCGGATGATGATGTCGTTGACCGCCTCGTCGGACTTGTTCTCCACCGTCAGACGGATGCTCACATCGCCGTCGACCTCGGGATTCTGCGGCGTGACGGTCTTGATCTGCAGCTTCAGTGGACCGCGGGCGGCCAACCGCTGCGCATCCGCCCCCCACTGCGCCGAAATCGACGGATCCGCCGGGTCGATCGGCCACGGCGGCGGCGCGGCGGCGGCCTCCGGAAGCGCCCCCACCGGCCCCACCGGCACGACCGGCGCGGCGACGAGGGCGAGCGCACCCGTCGCCGCCGTCGCGATCAGCCGCACCGTACGGCGCCCCCCGCGCCCCGTCACCGCGGAGTCGCCCTTCCGGCGTCCTTCTCCGCCCGGGCCAGGTCCGGCAGCAGGTCGTGGGCGCGCCGGGCCAGCTTGCGCTCGTCGGCGTACGCCAGGCGTTCGACCAGCGACGATGCGGGGAACCAGGTCACCTCGGTGACCTCGGGGTCCTCGTCGTTGAGGTCGCCGTCGACGTAGCGCAGCAGGTGGTGGTGCACCGTCTTGTGGATGCGCGTGCCGTCGGAGATGAACCAGTAGTCGATGACGCCGAGTTCGGCGATGACCTCGCCGCGGATGCCCGTTTCCTCCCACACCTCGCGTTCGGCGGTGGTGTCGTGCGCTTCGCCCGGTTCGACGTGGCCCTTGGGCATCGACCACAGCAGGCGGCCGCGGCGGTCGAGGCGGCCGATCAGCGCGACGTAGATGCGCGACAGGTCGACGGTGCCGTCGTCGCGGACGGCTTCGGCCAGGCCCGATACGACGAGGCCGCCGGCGGAGGTTTCGATGGACGTGCGCATCCGGTCGCGCTGGTCGTCGCCGCGCTGGGCCGGGCGGTTTCCGGAGGGCCGGCGTCCGGGGCGGCCCTTGGATTGGTTTGCTTGACGACGCCGCTGGGATCCCCGACCGGCCCCCGACTTCGGCCGTGACGAGCCTCCGCCCGAGCGGGACGAGCCGGATCGGGAGCCGCCGCCGGAGGAGCCGGAGTCGTTGGACCGAGTGTTCTTCGCGGTGTTCTTGGCGGTTCCGGTGGTGTTGCGGCTGCCGCCGGAGCCACGTCCGCGGCCACCGCGACGGCGGCGACGCGAACGATTGCCCGAACCCGAGCCCTGGTTGGAGCCGGACCCGGAACCCGAGTTAGGGCGAGAACCCGAGCCGGAACCCGAATTGCCGCCGGATTTGCCGTTGCTGCCGCCGGTGTTCTTCGCGGAGCCTTTGGAGCCGTTCTGCGCGCCACCCTTGGCCGCGCCTCCGGCCGAATCGCCGCCGGAACCGGTGGTCCGCTTGGTTCCCTGGCCACCGTCCTGCGGGCGGCCGCTGCGCCGACGCGAACGGCGGCGGCGCCGACGCTGCGGCCCCGCCGTCCCCTCGTTCCGTTCGGCATCGCTCATTCCTCACAGACTACCGGGCCGCCGTGAACCTGCGGGTAATGTGTCGCACGTGACCGATGCCCCGACTCCCCAGCGCACCCCCGACCACGGCGACCCCGAGATCAAGCGCACCGCGATGCTCGCCGTCGCGGACCAGGCCATCGGCCGGGAGGCGGAACTGCTCACCCCCCTGGCCAAGGCCTTCGCCGACGCCGGGCATTCCCTTTATCTGGTGGGCGGATCGGTGCGCGACGCGCTGATGGGCCGACTGGGCAACGACCTCGACTTCACCACCGACGCCCGCCCGGACGTGGTCGCCGGAATCCTCGACGAGTGGGCCGAGACCACGTGGGACACCGGCATCGACTTCGGCACGGTGTCCGCGGAGAACAAGGGCCGCCAGGTGGAGATCACCACCTTCCGCGCCGACGTCTACGACCAGGTCAGCCGCAATCCGGAGGTGACCTTCGGCGACACGCTCGAAGGTGACCTGGTCCGCCGCGACTTCCGCTGCAACGCCATCGCCGTCGAACTCCACGGCGACGGGACCCGCTCCTTCCGCGACCCCCTGGGCGGCTTCGACGACGTCGTCGCCGGCGTCCTGGACACCCCCGGCCCGCCCGAGGTCAGCTTCGGCGACGACCCGCTGCGCATGCTCCGCGCCTGCCGGTTCACCTCGCAGCTGGGCTTCACCGTCTCCGACCGCGTCCGCACGGCGATGCAGGACATGAACGCCGAAATTCTCCGCATCACCGCCGAACGGGTGGCCATGGAGCTGGACAAGATGATCCTCGGCGCCGACCCGTCCGCCGGCATCGACCTCATGGTGGACACCGGCCTGGCCGACCACGTCATGCCGGAAATCCCGGACATGAAGATGACCCAGGACGAGCACCGCCAGCACAAGGACGTCTACCAGCACTCCCTGCAGGTCATGCGCCAGGCCATCGAACAAGAGGAGCCCGGCGAACCCGACCTGGAACTGCGCTGGGCGGCGCTGCTGCACGACTGCGGCAAGCCCGCCACCCGCTCGTTCACCGAAAACGGCAACGTCTCCTTCCACCACCACGAAGTCGTCGGAGCCAAACTGGTGCGCCGCCGACTGCGCAAGCTCAAGTACCCCAAGCGCGTCACCGAGAACATCTCGCAGCTCGTCTACCTGCACATGCGTTTCCACGGCTACGGCGACTCCGCCTGGACCGACTCCGCCGTGCGTCGCTACGCCACCGACGCCGGACCCCTGCTGGACAAGCTCAACAAGATCGTCCGGGCGGACTGCACCACGCGGAACCGTCGTAAAGCCGCCCGCTTGGCCCGGGCCTGCGACGACCTGGAAGCCCGCATCGCCGAACTCGCCGCTGCCGAAGACCTGGCCAAAGTGCGGCCCGACCTCGACGGCAACGACATCATGGAAATCCTCGGCATCGGCCCCGGCCCCGAAGTCGGCGCCGCCTGGAAGCACATGAAGGACGTCCGCCTGGACAAGGGCCCGCTGGAGCGCGAGGACGCCATCCTCGAACTCAAGCAGTGGTGGGTCGACCGCGAGGGCTGAGCCGCGGCGGCTGACCCGCGACGGCTGGCCCGCACCGACCTCCGCTCCCGGCCCGCGACCGACCGGCCACTGGATTGATCGGCCCCGGCGGGCATAATGGGCGGAGTGGAGCAGGAAAACCTTTTCGGAGACCGCCTTTTCAACTGTCTCGAGCGCAACGACCCCGCCGCGGGAATGCTGCTCGTCGCCGCCCCGGGCATGGAGTCGCCGGAATTCGCCCGCAGCGTGGTGTTCCTCATCGAGCACGACGAAGCCGGCACGCTCGGCGTCGACCTGACCACCCGGTCGCAGACGCCCGTGCACAACGTCCTCGAACCGTGGGCGGGCCTGATGTCGAAGCCGCCGGTCGTCTACGTCGGCGGGCCGGTCAACCAGACCCAGCCCGTGTGCGTCGGCGTGCTGCGCAACGGCGTCGACGTGCCCGACAAGCTCGACGAGGCCACCGGAGCCCCCCTGCTGGAGAAGATCGCCCACCGGTTCGCCCTGGTCAACCTGGGCGTCGAACCGTCGGAGGTCGGTGGCCACCTCGACGGAGCGCGCCTCTTCGCCGGCTACGCGGGGTGGTCCCCTGGCCAACTGCACGACGAAATCGAACGCGGCGACTGGTACGTCGCCCCCGCCCTGCCCAGCGACGTCCTCGCGCCGGGCGCCGCCGACGTGTGGGGCGACGTCATGCGCCGCCAGCCGTGGCCGCTGCCGCTGTACTCCACCTACCCCGTGGACGTCCGTGACAACTGACGGGCGGGAGGGTGGCCGTCGTCAGGCGCGGTCGACGGAGGTCGACCCTCATCCGGTGCGCGGAGGCATCGCGGAGGCGTGGCCCGTCGGCCTGGGGTTGATCCCGCTGGGCCTGGCGTTCGGCGTGCTGGTGACGCAGACCGGGTTCGAGTGGTGGTGGACGCCGGTGTTTTCGGTCCTGGTGTACGCCGGGTCGATGGAGTTCCTGGCGGTTGGCCTGGTCATGGCGCATACCGGGTTGCTGGGGTCGGCGGTGACGGCGTTCATGGTGAACTTCCGGCACATTTTCTACGGTCTGACGTTTCCGCGCGATGTGATCCGCAGTTGGGTTGGGCGTGCGTATTCGACGTATGCGTTGACGGATGAGTCGTATGCCATCGCGTCGGCGCGGCCGCCCGGGGCGCCGCCGTTGACGGGTGCGCGGTTGCTGACGATTCAGGTGTTTTGCCAGGTGCTGTGGGTTGTGCCGGGCATCGTCGGAGCGTTGGCGGGCCGGGCGTTGCCGGAGGGTCTGGTGGGTTTCGAGTTCGCCATGACCGCCCTGTTCACCGTGTTGGCGATGGATGCTTTCCGCGTCAACCGCGATTGGTCGTTGCCGTTGTCGGCGTTGGCGTGCGTCGGGGTGGGGTGGTTGGTTAATCCGGGGCAGATGCTGGTCATCGGGTTGGTGCTGTATTTCGGGCTGTTGTTGGCGCGGGTGTGGTCGCCGCGCTTGGATCGCGCGATGCGGTGGGTTGGGGCGGTTTCGCTTGACGACGCCGACCGCAGCGCCTCCGGTCGGCCTGCCGCCGATGGTCGTGAGCCCGGCGGCCCGGAATCCGGCGGCGCGGGTGCCGGCGGCCTCGAGTCCGGCGACCGTGGGGAGGAGTCGTGATGCCCGAGCCCGGTTACGTTGTGGCGTCCCTGGTGGTGATGGGCGCGGTGACGGTCGCGTTGCGATGGGCGCCGTTCGCCTTCATCCGGGTGCTCCGCGGGTCGGAGTTGGTGAGGTTTCTCGGCGTGACCATGCCCGTCGGCGTCATGGTGGCGTTGGTGGCGTATACGCTGGTCGACCGGATGGGCATGATCGGCGGCGGTGATGCGGGCGACCCGGGCGGGTGGTGGGCCGCTCCCCTGGCTCTGCTGGTGACGGTGGCGTTGCACGTGTGGAGGCGCAACGCCGCGCTGAGCATCCTGGTCGGCACCGCGTTGTACGTGGTGTTGGTCAACGTCGTCGCTTGAGTCGGCCCCACCTCTGAGCTCGCGCCGGGCGATGGAACTTGATCTGCAATTAGTCGGCGGATTTGTTGCAATTCAGGGCTCAAATCCGGAGTTTTCGCGGCTTTTTTGCAACAAATCAGCCGACTGAATGCGCATCAAAACACGTTATGACATAAGCCCAGGTCGTTGGGCCCCTTGCTGACGCACCCGGTGGCCCGTGCCCGCGGATGGCCAGCGATCGCTTGTGGCCCGTGCTCGTGGGTGGCCGGCGCGCCCGGTGGCCCGTGCTCGTGGGTGGCCGGGGCTCAGGCTCGGAGGTGGCCGACCCGCTCCCACGCCGGATCCTCGGCCGCCACGATCTCCCGGTCACCCTCCGTCCACGTGTCCACCAAATTCGCCAGACGCTCCGTGGCATCGGTCTCCGGGTCGACGTAAAAGTGCAGCAAACGCATGCCGTCGGCCGTCTCCGCCGCCACGACCATGCCGTCGTCGGCAAGCGTGGCCATCGCATCGTCGCCGAAATCCTTCAACGCCTTCGCCGAAGACTCCCCCGCCTGGCCGTCGTCGAGCACGTCGGCGAACAGCAACTGCACCACCACATGCCGCGTGAACAACGGCCCGATCAGCGGCGACAACGGTGCCCGCGTGCCCACCATCACCGGCTTGCCGTCCGCCAGGCCCTGCAGCGTCAACCACCGCGGGCACGCGCCGGCCAACTGGTCGATGAACCCCGGCAGATCCGCCAACGGCATCGCCCTCTCGGGCTCCTCCGCGGCGAAGGCAAACGACCGCAGCCACAGCCCGAAATCCTCCTCGCCCAACGCCAACTGCAACAACATGAACCCGACGTGGGCGACGTCGCGCTCCCCCTCCTCGCCCGCCGCGGCCAAGTTCGCGAACACCGGGTGGAACAGGCGCACGTCCACCACGCCCCGGCCAGCCTCGACGGCCACGCGCGCCTCGGACGGATCGATCTCATGGCCCGCCCACGTCACCGTCGACACCGGCTCCGCGGTGCGCAGATCGGTGAAGGACCACACCGGACCGTCGTCGGGCGCCGCATCCAACCAACGCCGCGCGATGTGCCGCACCTGCGGATCGCCGGCCGCGGTGACCGTCAGCAAATGCCGCGAAAACGGCTCACCCGCGCCGAAACCCCACACCAGACGCTCGTCGATCGCGGCGATCCGCGGCCCGACCTCCGCCTGAATGTCCACCGGCCCGGCCTCACCGAAACCACCGCCGCCGAAATCCGCGCCACCGGTGAACGCCGCGTCGAGGCGATCGGCCCCCTCGGCCACCCACCAATCCCAAAACGCCGCGATCGCCCCGTCGCGCACGGCGGCGGCATCACGCCCCGCCCCGGCCCCGGCCCCGGCATCTCCGGTGCTCCCGGCGGTTCCCGGCGTATCGGTCATGTGGCACTCCCCTTTTCTCGTCGACGGACACGGTCATTTTCGACAACGCTACGTGACGCGACGCCATCTCTCAGGCCGAGCCACCCTCCCGGGCTCGGGCCCACCGCGGCGGAATCGCCGTCGTCAAGCAGAAAATGAAGAAGGCGCACCGGCCCGCAGCCGATGCGCCCACCCGCGCCCCCGTCCACGCGTCAGGCCGGGGCCTCCGCGGCGGCGCGTTCCCGTTCCTCGTACTCCTTGCCCCACTTGGCGGCGTAGACGGCGCACATCATCAGCTGGATCTGGTGGAAGATCATCAGCGGCAGGATGATCACGCCCGCACCACCCGACCCGAAGATCACGGCCGCCATCGGCAGGCCAGTGGCCAACGACTTCTTCGAACCGCAGAACTGGATGGCGATGCGATCGCGGCGATCGAAGCCGGCGCGGCGGGCGATGAACCCGGACAAGCGCAGCATGAACTCGACCAGCACGACCGACAGGACGCACAGGATGATGATGTCCGTCACCGGCACCCGCGACCAGATGCCGTCGACCATGCCCTCGGAAAACGCGACGTAGACGACCATCGCGATGGAGATGCGGTCGACGTTCTTCGTCGCCTTCGCCGCCGCGAACTTCAGCGTCCACTTCCGCAGCACCTGGCCGAGCGCGAACGGCAGCAGCAGCTGCAGCGAAATGTCCAGGAACACCGACCCGTCGACCTTGACGCCGTCGCCGGTGGACATCAGCAGCATCACCAGCACCGGGGTGATCACGATGCCCAGCAGGTTCGAAGCCGACGCGCTGACGATGGACCCGGCGATGTTGCCGTGGGCGATGGACGTGAAGTTCACCGACGACTGCACCGTCGACGGCACGAGCGTCATGTACAGAATGCCCAGGTAGAGGCCGGGTGCGAGGACCCAGTCCAGGGGTTCGAGCGCCAGCCCGATGACGGGGAACAGCACGAACGTCAGCAGCAGGATGGTCAGGTGCAGGCGCCAGTGCTTCAGGCCGTCGAGTGCTTCGCGGGGGCTCAGGCGGGAGCCGTAGAGGAAGAACAGCAGGCCGATGGCGATTTTCGTCGCGATGCCGAAGCCTTCGGCGAACACGCCGCGTGCGGGCAGGAAGATGGCGATGATCACGGCTAGCACGATCATCACGATCAGAGGATCGGGGCGCCACGAGCGCAGACGGTTCCACATGGGGAACAAGGTTATCCCCTGTTCTGGGTGGGCGGGAGGGTTCCGGCGTTTCGGGGCCGGGCGCAACGATGCGTTAACCCACCCCGAATGAGCAAACCCACCCGCTGCAACGGGTGGGTTAAGTCATTCGAGGTGGGTTTGTCCATTTTGCTTTGCGACGGCCCGGCCTCTCCCCTATTCGCCGTCGTTCGCGCGGGCGGCGCGGCGCAGAGCGTCGCGATCGACGGCGGCGGAGCGATTGGCGGCGGTGTCGCCGGCGGTGCGGTCGTTGGCGGAGCCGAAGGTGGCGTTGCCGTCCTCGCACATGCCGTTGAGGCCGCAGGAGCCGCAGCCGCCGGTCACGCCGCAGTCGGCGGAGGGATCACGGGGCGCTGCGGCGGCGGTGTTGGTGTCGCAGGCCGTCGCGTCGTCGGAACCGCAGCCGCAGCCCGCGTCGGAGGAGCCGCCGGACGAGCAACATCCGTCGGACCCGGATTCGGCGGACTTCTTGGCGTCGTAAAGCGCGATCGTGTGGGAACCGATGGCGCCGCCGACGCCCAGCATCGCCAGCCCCAGCAGACCCGTCACGACGACCCACAGCCACATCCAACCCGACGCATTCGGCTGGATGGCCACGAACGCCAGCGCCGCCGCCCCGGCGAACGCCAGCGCCGACACGGCCCACGGCGGCCCGGCGACGCGGTGCGTGATGTCCCAGTTCTCGCGGGACTTGCGGGCCTCGGGGGCGCGGATGCCCACGTACCCGTTGCCCGGCAGCTTCGCGGACCACGCCAGGCCCGCCACGACGGCGACGACGAGCGCCACGACCAGCAGAATCACCGGAATCACGATCATGGACTCCAATATAAGGCCCCGAGGAGCCACCACGGCAATCGCCGACGACACCCGCCCACTATGCTGTGTACCCATGACCAACAGCGGGAACACCGACAACAGCACCACCGCCCCCGAAACCGGCCACCGCTACACCCCGGCCGTCGCCGCCGAGCTCGAGGCGACCTGGCAGAAGCGTTGGGCTGAGCGCGGCACCTTCAACGCCCCCAACCCGGTGGGCGACCTCGCGCCGGCCGACGGCGCCGAGCTGCCGGCGGACAAGCTGTTCGTGCAGGACATGTTCCCCTACCCGTCGGGCGTGGGCCTGCACGTCGGGCACCCGCTGGGCTACATCGCCACCGACGTGTTCGCCCGTTTCCACCGCATGCGCGGCGCGAACGTGCTGCACACCCTGGGTTACGACGCCTTCGGCCTGCCCGCCGAGCAGTTCGCCGTGCAGACGGGCACCCACCCGCGCGTGACCACCGAGGCGAACATCGCGAACATGGAGCGCCAGCTCGGCCGCCTGGGCCTCGGCCACGACAAGCGCCGCGCGTTCGCCACCACCGACACCGATTACTACCGCTGGACGCAGTGGATCTTCCTGCGGATCTACAACTCCTGGTTCGACGAACGCGACGGCAAGGCGCATCCCATCGAGGAGCTTGTCGACGCCTACGCGGCAGGCGACGTCGCCCTGCCGGACGAGTTCGCCGGCCGCACCTGGGCCGACCTGGACCGCGTGGAGCGCGAACGCGCCCTGGAGGCCCGTCGCCTGGTGTACCGCTCCAACTCGATGGTCAACTGGTGCCCGGGTCTGGGCACGGTGCTGTCCAACGAGGAAGTCACCGCCGAGGGCCGCTCCGAGCGCGGCAACTTCCCCGTCTTCCGCAAGCGCCTGGGCCAGTGGATGATGCGCATCACCGCCTACTCGGACCGTCTGGTCGACGACCTGGACCTGCTGGATTGGCCGGAGAAGGTCAAGTCCATGCAGCGCAACTGGATCGGCCGGTCCCGCGGCGCCGAAGTCGTCTTCGAGGCCACCGCCGCCGACGGCTCGACCCGCCCCATCGAGGTGTTCACCACCCGCCCCGACACCCTGTTCGGCGCGTCGTACATGGTGCTGGCCCCCGAGCTGGATCTCGTCGACGAACTCGTCGCCGATTCCTACCCCGCCGACGTCGACCCGCGCTGGACCCTCGGCGAGGACTCCCCCGCCGCCGCCGTCGCCGCCTACCGCCGCTCCATCGCCTCCAAGTCCGACCTGGAGCGCCAGGAAAACAAGGAGAAGACCGGCGTCTTCACCGGCGCCTACGCCACCAACCCGGTCTCCGGTGAGCAGATCCCCGTCTTCATCGCCGACTACGTCCTCGCCGGTTACGGCACCGGCGCCATCATGGCGGTCCCCGGCCACGACGACCGTGACCACGAATTCGCCACCGCCTTCGGCCTGCCGATCCGCGAAGTCGTCGCGCCGCTCAAGGGCGAGGGCGGCGTCGTCAAGCAAGCCTTCACCGGCGAAGGCAAGGCCGTGAACTCCGCCAACGACGACGGCCTGGACATCAACGGGCTGGGCCTCGCCGACGCCAAGGCCACCACGATCGAATGGCTCGAAGCCAACGGCACCGGCCGCGGCACCACCCAGTACAAGCTGCGCGACTGGCTGTTCGCTCGCCAGCGCTACTGGGGCGAACCGTTCCCGGTGGTCTACGACGAGGACGGCGTGGCGCATCCGCTGCCCGAGTCGATGCTGCCCGTCGAGCTGCCGGAGGTCGAGGACTACAAGCCCGTCCCCTTCGACCCCGACGACGCCGACACCGAGCCGCAGGCGCCGCTGGCCAAGGCCACCGACTGGGTCAACGTCGAGCTCGACCTCGGCGACGGCCCCAAGAAGTACCGCCGCGACACCAACGTCATGCCCAACTGGGCCGGATCCTCCTGGTACCAGCTGCGCTACATCGACCCCAACAACGATGACGCCCTGTGCGACATCGAAAACGAGCGGTACTGGACCGGCCCCCGACCGGAGCTCCACGGCGAGGGCGACCCGGGCGGCGTCGACCTGTACGTCGGCGGCGTCGAGCACGCGGTGCTGCACCTGCTGTACTCGCGGTTCTGGCACAAGGTGCTGTACGACCTCGGCCACGTGACGTCGAAGGAGCCGTACCGCCGCCTGTTCAACCAGGGTTACATTCAGGCGTACGCGTACACCGACTCGCGTGGCGTGTACCAGCCGGCGGCGGACGTCGTCGAGCGCGACGGCAAGTTCTTCATCCCGGGCGCCGGCGAGGGTGGCGCGGACCTGGAGGTTTTCCAGGAGTACGGCAAGATGGGCAAGTCCCTGAAGAACGCCGTCTCCCCCGACGAAGTGTGCGACGACTACGGCGCCGACACCCTGCGCGTCTACGAGATGGCCATGGGACCGCTGGACACGTCGCGGCCGTGGGCGACGAAGGACCTGGTGGGCGCGCAGCGTTTCCTGCAGCGCGCGTGGCGTCTGGTCGTCGATGAGGCGACGGGCGGGCTGTCCGTCACCGATGCGGCGCTTGACGACGACGACCTCAAGGCCCTCAACCGCACCGTCGACGGAGTGACCGGGGATTACGCCGAGCTGCGCGACAACACGGCGGTGGCGAAGTTGATCGAGTACGTCAACTACCTGACGAAGGAGTACGGCACGGCCGGCGCGCCGCGTGCTGCGGTGGAGCCGCTGGTGCTGATGCTCGGCCCGGTGGCGCCGCACATCGCCGAGGAGATGTGGGCGCGTTTGGGCCACGACGAGTCGCTGGCGCATGGGCCGTGGCCGGTGGCGGACGAGAAGTGGCTCGTCGACGACACCATCGAGTTGCCGGTGCAGGTCAACGGCAAGGTGCGGTCGCGTTTGACTGTGGCGGCGGATGCGTCGCGCGAGGATGTCGAGGCGGCGGCGCTGGCCGATGAGAAGGTCGCCGCGCACACCGCCGAGGGCACGGTGGCGAAGGTCATCGTGGTGCCGGGCAAGATGGTCAACGTCGTGGTGAAGAAGTAGGGCCGCGGCGAACCCCGTAACTGATTGGCCGGCACCCACGATCTGATTACCGCAGGTCAGGGTGTTATCCGGCTACCTCGCCTGTGGTCGATATTGGCGGAACAGGCCGATGATTGGCGCGTGCCAATCATTGGCCCATTCCCAGTTAGCGCTTTCGTGTCCATCGGATGGCTCTCCAAGGGCGAATTGGATGGCCCTTCTGTGGCCGTCGAATGGCTTTCCCAGGGCGGGTCGGCTGGCCCTTCTGTGGCCGTCGAATGGCTTTCCGTCAGGGGGTCGGGTGGCTCTTCCTGGGCCAACGGTTAGCGAAGGGAAAACCTAGCGAAGGACAAATCGCCCAAAACGACTCACCTCGGTGTCGGAAAACCCCAGGTCGCGAGCAGCGTGCCTGAGTCGTTTTGGGCGATCGGATCCGACCTAATTGAATGGCCTGCGCAACGGCCGGGTCAACGATGGACGAAGACGGCCGGGTCAACGACGGTCGAATCAGGGAATCCCGCCCTCGACGCCGAACAGGGCGATGGAGAACGTCGACGTCATCCACGCCAACGTCCACGGCATGAGCACCCAGCACATGGCCAGCCACGGACGCCAGTTGCCGAACGACCGCCACCGAAGGTACGTGATCCAGAAACAGCCGAGCGCACCGATCAGGCTGACCGCCCCGGGCACGAGCGGGAAGGCCAGCTCCGCCCACCGCGAGCAGATGAACACGTGCTCGCCGGCGTCGCAGATGGGCCCGCCCATGACGGCGCTGATCACGCCGATGATGATCGCGGTCAGGAACGTCGCGCCGATGACCGCGCCCGCGTACTTCACGGCCGGGCGCCAGGAGTACTCCCTGCGTTGCAGCCGCTTCAGCGGGTCGTCGTCGGGGTGGCCGAGATCCTGGTCGTCGTGCATGCCATCACCATACGCAACCCGCGAAATCGATCCGGCGCCGTGTACGTGGCCGCGTTAGCCGTGAGGTGCCGGTGGGTGGGTTGGCCGTTCGTTGCGTGACGACGGCCCGCCTCCCGGTCAACGGGCCAGCACCCTAGGCCGACGTGATGAACGGCACCCTAGGCCGGCGTGATGAAGGTGGGGACGGGGCAGTGCCGGACGATCTGGTTCGTCGACGAGCCGATGAACACCCGCCCGAACGGCCCCAGCGTCGACGAGCCGAGAATCAGCAGGTCGCCCTTCTTCCACTTCAGGGAGCTCAGCGCCTCATCCCAGCCGTGGCCGCAGCCGACGTCGACTTCGAGGTGCAGGTCCGGGTATTGGGTTTGGGCGCGGTCGATGCCGCGGTCGATGAGGGCCAGCGCCTGCTCGCGCCACTCGATCATCAGGTCCGTCGACGAGCCGAAGCCGTCCTCGGTGGGATACATGGTCGCGCCGCGGGGAGTGAAGGCGAGCAGGCGCAGCGGCACGTCCCACCGCATGGCGCACTCTGCGGCGCGCTTGAGCGCCGTGTGCGACTGGGGCGTGTCGATGTACGACACGTTGACCCTGGTCACGCCGTTCTTCGACAGTCGCCGACCGCGCGGCGACAACCCCAGCATGATGGGGGAGTAATGCAGCAGCGCATCGGCGGTGGATCCGGCGCGGAATCGACCGGTCGGGGAGTGGGCTTCGCTGCCCAGCAGAATGACGTCGGCGCCGAAATCTTCGGCCATCCGCGTCAACGCCGTGGCCTCCGATGAGGCCTCGACGCTGACGAAGGGCTCGTCGTCAAGCATGCCCTTGCTGATGCCCGCCGCCTTCCATGCGGCACGCGCCGACCGTTCGGAATTGCGGCCCTCGCGCTCCACCCAGGAGTCGTGGTCGGACAGCCGGGCCAGCGACGTCAGCGGCCAGCCGCGCGACAGGACGGTGGCCACGCGGATGCGCACTTCGCAGGTCCGGGCCAACCAGGCGGCGCAATTCATTGCCTCGGTGCCATTGCGGCCCGGTCGCCACGCAATCAAAATGCGAAGCGGGCTATGCGGCATGCGATCCTCCTGAGGGCTGAGCCGGTTCGCGGCTCGTGGCGGGTGCTTGACGGGTGCTCGTCAACATCGCACCTTAACGTTCCACCCTCAAGACTAGTCGCCGTTTACTCGGCTCCCGTAGCCCGGTCCACCCCGTAGGACTCCAGCATGCGCTTGAGGATGGGCACGAGGGTCGCGCCGACCTGCAGTTCCTCGGGGGACAGCGACTTGAACATGTTGGCCATCTGCTCGTCGCGTTCGGTGGAGACGCGGCGCAGTTCGGCGACGCCCTTCTCGGTCAGTTCGACGCGGACGCCGCGGCGGTCCTTGGTGTCGCGGACGCGGGCGACCATGCCGGCGTCTTCGAGGTGGTGGACGGCGTTGGAGGCGGTGGGCATGCGGATGGCCTCGGCCTGCGCGAGCTGGTTGATGCGGCAGGGGCCGAGGGCGTCGAGCGTCATCATGATGGAGAGCTGCGCGCGGCTCAGCTGCGACTCTTCGGAGCGGCGGCTGTAGAGCAGCTCGGCCCGGGTCAGCAGGGGGCGAATCTCCTTGGCCAGGTCCATGGGGGTCATGGCGCCCGCCGCGCCGTTCGCGGCCTGATTCGAATCGGTCATGGGGCAATAGTAGCGAAGATGACGCCGTAATTCCCAGTGCAAAATAGTCATACAACCCTAGTTATTATGAAAATTTAAATCTGCGCGGGGTTGTGTGTGGCATCGTCCCAGGTCAGTGCTTTACGACGGCTTCCAGTGACCTGGGGCACGGGGTTCCGCGGGGGTGAAAACGCGAAAAACCGTTACACCCCTGTAGCGGGCGTAACGGTTTGTGGGTGGGCGTGACACGCGTTGCGAAGGTGGATTTCGCAACGCGGCGCCGTGAGGCCGGACGCCGTCAGGCGGGCGTCGCAAAGCCGCAAGGCGAAACGACGCGATGCCGGACGACGCGGCCGCGGCGGACTACTCGCCGGAGATGAACTTCTCCAGCTCGGCGCGCGCGACGTCGTCGCCCATCTGCTTCGGCGGGGACTTCATCAGGTAGGCCGACGCCGGGAGGATCGGGCCGCCGATGCCGCGGTCCTTGGCGATCTTCGCGGCACGCAGCGCGTCGATGATGATGCCCGCCGAGTTGGGGGAGTCCCACACCTCGAGCTTGTACTCCAGGTTCAGCGGCACCTCGCCGAAGGCCTTGCCCTCCAGGCGGACGTACGCCCACTTGCGGTCGTCCAGCCAGTCGATCCAGTCCGACGGGCCGATGTGGACGTTGCGGTCGTCGATCAGGCCGGACAGCGGGCCGGTCAGGTTCGACGTCACGGCCTGGGTCTTCGAGATCTTCTTCGACTCCAGGCGCTCGCGCTCGAGCATGTTCTTGAAGTCCATGTTGCCGCCGACGTTGAGCTGCAGGGTGCGCTCCAGGCGGACGCCGCGATCCTCGAACAGCTTCGCCATCACGCGGTGGGTGATGGTCGCGCCGACCTGCGACTTGATGTCGTCGCCGACGATCGGGACACCGGCGTCCTCGAACTTCTTGGCCCACTCCGGGTCGGAGGCGATGAAGACCGGCAGCGCGTTGACGAAGGCCACGCCCGCGTCGATCGCGCACTGGGCGTAGAACTTGTCGGCCTGCTCGGAACCGACCGGCAGGTAGGACACGAGGACGTCGACCTCGGCGTCCTTCAGGGCCTGGACCACGTCGACCGGCTCCTTCGCCGACTCGTCGATGGTGTCCGCGTAGTACTTGCCGATGCCGTCGAGGGTCGGACCGCGCTGGACCTCGACGCCCAGGGTCGGAACGTCCGCGATCTTGATGGTGCAGTTCTCGGAGGCGTTGATGGCCTCGGACAGGTCCTTGCCCACCTTCTTGTCGTCCACGTCGAAGGCTGCGACGAACTCGACGTCGGAAACGTGGTAGTCGCCGAACTGAACGTGCATCAGGCCGGGGACGTCGTCACCCGCCTTCGCGTCACGGTAGAACTCCACGCCCTGGACGAGCGAGGAGGCGCAGTTGCCGACGCCGACGATTGCAACGCGAACGGAACTCATGGAATGCGGTCTCCTTGAATCGAATTTCGGTGCGGGAACGGCGCCCGGATCCGGCCCGTACCCCAATGTGCTGACGCTATACCCATTTCATCGGCGGACCGCATTCGGAATGCGGTGGGGGCGAAGGTGAACCGATAAAGAGGGGGTGATCCGGTGAGGGTGCCTGCTAATCTGACCGCGTGATCAGGTGGCGCGATGAAGTCGACCACACGCTGGCCCGCAACGCGGAGCTGGCGCGCTGGCGGAACGGGGAGGTGCCCGCGGCGAAGCTGCGCGACGCCGACCCCAGGCTGGTCGCGGCCGCACGATTCCACGGGGTGCCCGGCGACGCGAAGTGCCCGCTTTGTCGCACCGGGGACCTCCGACTCGTATCCTGGATTTTCGGAGAGAACCTGGGGCATCGTTCCGGCACCGCCTGCGGTGCCTCCGAACTGGCCCATGTGGTCGCCGAGCGTGGACCATGCACCGTGCAGACGGTTGAAGTGTGCCCCGACTGCCGGTGGAACTTCAGGGTCCGCACCGCGACGGCGACGACGGCCGACGCAGATTGACGCAATAACCGATTTGGAGAGAGCCCGTGAGCAAGGATCCTCGAGACAACGCGAGCGGACCCGGTGAACCCGGATCCGCCGGCGGCGAATGGTGGGACGACGACTCCGCCTTCGGTGCCGGGCGTGACGGGGCGGACGGTGCCGCCGGCGCGGGTGGCGTCGCCGATTCCGCGAAGGATCAGTCCTTCGGGGTGGACGGCGGCTACGGCCCCGGGGACTACGACGCCCATGACGCCGACGATTACGACGCCGACGCCTACGGCGACGACGACTACGGCGACGCCGTGGAGGAAGACGACGACGTGGACGAAAAGGGCGGTCGACGCCGCGCGATCTGGGCGTGGTTGGCCGCGGCCGCCGCGCTCATCATCATGTTCCCGCTGGTGATCTTCGGCATCGCCTACGTGGGAACGGACGTTCCGGAGCCGGAGGAGCTTCTCAACGACCAGATCGCGGTCATCTACGACAAGACGGGCGAGAACGAAATCGCCCGCATCGTGCCCGAGGCCGGCAACCGCCGCGCCGTCGAGCTCGACGAGGTGCCGTCGGTCGTCCGCAACGCCGTGCTGGCGGCGGAGGACCGCGAGTTCTACACCAACCCGGGCTTCTCGCTGAGCGGGTACGCGCGCGCCGCATGGGGCGTCGTCACCGGAAACCCGTCCGCGGGCGGCGGCTCGACGATCACCCAGCAGTACGTGAAGAACGCCGTCGTCGGCAACGAGCGCACCGTCACCCGAAAGGCCAAGGAATTGGTCATGTCGGCGAAGATGGCGCGCGAGTGGTCGAAGGACGAGATCCTCGAGGCGTACCTGAACACCATCTACTTCGGCCGCAACGGCTACGGCATCGCCGCCGCCTCCGAGGCGTACTTCGACAAGCCGGTCGGCGAGCTCACCGCCGCCGAGGCCGCCGTGCTCGCCGCGTCGATCCAGCGCCCGTCCGCGCTGGACCCGTGGACGAACCGCCCCGAGGCCGAGCAGCGCTGGAACTACGTCCTCGACGGCATGGTCGAAATGGGCGTGCTCTCCCAGGCCGACCGCGACGCCCAGGCGTACCCCGAGACGCTGGATCCTGCGCTCGTGCCGCAGCAGGCGCCCGAGCCCGGTCCCGCCGCGATGATCAAGTCGCAGGTCCTCGCCGAACTCGACCGCGAGGGCATCACCGAGCAGGAGGTAAACACCCTCGGCCTGCGCGTGACCACCACCATCGACCCGGACGTCCAGCAGGCCGCCCTCGACGCGGTGGACAATTACCTCTTCTCCGAGGATCTGCGCACCGCCATCGTGTCCGTCGAACCGGGCACGGGCGCCGTGCGCGGCTACTACGGCGGCGACGACCCCAACGGATGGGACTACGCCAACTCCGGCCTGCAGACCGGTTCGACGTTCAAGATCTTCGCGCTCGCCGCGGCCCTGGACCAGGACATCCCGCTGTCCGCCCAGTACTCCTCGGCGCCGGTGCAGTCCGGCAACGTGACCATGTACAACGCCGGCGGCGCGTCCTGCGGCGTGTGCCCGATCTCCGAGTCCCTGAAGCAGTCGCTGAACACCCCGTTCATCCGCCTGCAGCGTGACCTGAAGAACGGTCCGACCGACACCGCGAAGATGGCCCACCGCCTCGGCATCGCCGAGTCCATCCCGGGCATCGAGCACACCCTCGTCGAGGAAAACGGCGAGTCCCTGGACGGAATCGCCCTGGGCCAGTACGAGACCCGCCCGCTGGACATGGCGGTCGGCCTGGCCACCCTGGCCAACGATGGCGTCTACCAGCAGACCCACTTCGTGGAAAAGGTCGAAACCGTCAACGGCGAGGTCCTCTTCGAGCGCGAGACCGGCGACGGAGACCGCCGCGTCTCGGAGGCCGTGGCCACCAACGTCATCGACGCCATGAAGCCGATCGCCTCGTACAACAACCACGCGCTGGCCGGCGGACGTCAGTCGGCCGCGAAGACCGGCACCACCCAGCTCGGCGACACCGGGCTGAACAAGGACGCCTGGATGATCGGCGCGACCCCGCAGCTGTCCACCGCCGTGTGGGTCGGCAACGTCGACGGATCCGCCCTGTACAACGCCTACGGCGGCGTCATGTACGGTGCCCACACCCCGTCGGACCTGTGGAAGTACACGATGGACAACGCCCTGGTCAACGCCGACTGGGAGACGTTCACCTCGCCCAAGCCCATCGCCGGCGTGGCCGGCGCCCCGGCATGGGGCGGCGGTGGTGGTGGTCCGGCCGCGCCGAGCCAGGACGACGGAGGCGAGACGGCGGAGGAAACCGCCGAGGAAGAAGCTCCGGCGGAACCCGAACTACCGGACATTCCCATCCCCGGTGGCGGAGGCGGCGGAATCGGTGATCTGCTCCCTTTCCCGGCCCCTGGTGACGGAGGCGACCAGAACGGCGGAGGCGGCGGAGGCGGCGGCGAGCCCGCACCCGAACCGGCCCCCGACAACTGACGCGCTGTACCGAGCCACACCGGCGCCGTGACGACGGCCCCGGGAAGGGCCGCCGGAATGCACCGGCGGCCCTTCGACGTTCCCGCCGGCCCCGATGGGCGGCCGGCACACGACCACGACCCAGTAACGGATGAATGACTTGAGCGGCATGCTGATCCTGACGATGGCGAGCGTCTTCGTCGGATTCCTTCTCTTCGGCGCGGCCTTTTGGGGCTTCATGTACGAATGGTCCCGGCGCCTCGTCTGGGGGCTGGTGATCGGAGCCTTCGCCATGGCCACCGTGGTGCCCGTCATCATCGCCGTCTTCCACGCGGCAAGCGGATCATGACGGCACAGTGACCTGAGGCCCGACGCCCCCGGCACCGACCGTCGTCAAGCAAAGAACCCCTGGCCCCGCACATAGCGATTATGTGCGGGGCTTCCGCATGGGCTACCCTGGCCAGGTTGCCTGACGCAACGACCCTCCTGCCACGTGGGGGACGGATGCTGCGCGCACCGCGGACACGACCGCGACGCCGCCCTTCGTCGAACGCCTCCCGTGGCCGAAACACGAAGAACTAGACCATAGGAGGTGATGAGGTCCGTGCGTCACTACGAAGTCATGATCATCCTCGATCCGTCGCTGGATGAACGCACCGTCGGCCCGTCCCTGGAGAAGTACCTCGACATCGTCCGCAAGGAAAAGGGCGAAGTCGAGAAGGTGGACATCTGGGGCAAGCGCCACCTGGCGTACCCCATCGAGAAGAAGGAAGAGGGCATCTACGTCGTCCTCAACCTGAACTGCGAGCCGGCCGCCGTGCTGGAGCTCGACCGTCGTCTCAACCTGAACGACTCCATCCTGCGCACCAAGGTGCTGCGGGGCGATCGCTAACCATCCCGCCGGACCCCGCGGGGTCCGCATGGGACCGTAGGATGGCGGGCACACGCACCCGTCACCGAAAAACATCGCCCAACCAGAACAGGAGCGAACCATGGCACAGGGAGAGACCCCCATCACGCTGGTCGGCAACGTCGTCGCCGACCCGGAGCTGCGCTACACCCCGTCGGGTGCGGCCGTGGCCAACTTCCGCGTGGCGTCCACGCCGCGCGCCTTCAACCGTGACTCGGGCCAGTGGGAGGACCAGGAAGCGCTCTTCCTGACCTGCAACATCTGGCGCGACGCGGCGGAAAACGTGATGGAGACCCTGAGCAAGGGCATGCGCGTCATCGTGCAGGGCCGCTTGCGCCAGCGGAGCTACGAAACCCGCGAGGGCGAGCGCCGCACGGTCTACGAGATCGAGGTCGACGAGGTCGGCCCGTCCCTGAAGTTCGCTTCCGCCCAGGTCACCCGCAACCCCCGCTCCGGCGGTCAGGGCGGCGGAGGCGGCCAGGGCTTCGGTGGCGGCAACCAGGGTGGACGCGGCTTCGGCGGCGGAAACCAGGGTGGCGGCAACCAGGGCAACTTCGGCGGCCAGGGCGGCCGCGGAGGCAACCAGGGCTTCGGCGGCGGTCAGCCGGCCGAGGATCCGTGGAACTCCGCTCCCCAGTCCGGCGACTTCGGTGGCGGCGACGAGCCGCCCTTCTGATCCGGTCCCACGCGATCACACCTATCCGACGTTAGAAATATCCAGCGAAAGGCAGGGATCATGAAGCTGATCCTCACCGCCGCCGTCGACAAGCTCGGTGTCCCCGGTGACATCGTCGAGGTCAAGGCCGGCTATGGACGTAACTACCTGCTTCCCCGCGGCCTGGCCATCGTGGCCACCCGCGGTGCTGAGAAGCAGATCGAGGGCATTCGCCGTGCCCAGGAGGCCCGTGAGATCCGGGACCTCGACCACGCTCGCGAGGTCAAGGCCACGCTCGACGCGCTCGAGAACGTTTCCGTCGCCGTGAAGGCGTCCGAGACGGGCAAGCTGTTCGGTTCGGTCACCGCCGCCGACGTCGCGGACGCGGTCCGCAAGGCGTCCGGCCAGGCCATCGACAAGCGTGCCGTGCAGCTCGCCGCCGGCCAGATCAAGGCCCTCGGCAAGCACACCGTTGACATCGCGCTGCACCCGCAGATCACCGCGCATGTTTCCGTGGAGGTCGTCGCCGCGTAATTCGCGGCCCATGACGGCGGCCGGTCACACCGGCCCAATGACAACAGCGCACCCCGGCCCCTCCCGATTCTTCGGGCGGGGCCGGAGGTGTTTTCCGGGGCGGCGCGGTGCGCGGGGGAGGGGTTGCGGATGGTGGTTGACGAAGTTGTGGACAAACCCTTGGAGAGTTTCCGCAGGACACCACCGTCAGCCAGTGCCGAAGACGACGCGAAGATGAAGCTCCGGTGGCAACGCGGGGCGGGAAGAACGCGTTCGGCGCCACCCCCGAAGGCGGGGAACTTTCGGGAAAACCCCTGTGACCTGGGCGGTTTCCCGTTGATGCTGGTCATGGCAATGGGAGCCGGGCAGGCGGAGCTGGTGCTCCACATCTCGGCCTGGGGATTCACGTTCCGTTAACAATCGCTCCCCAGGGTTATCCACAAAGCCTGTGGATAACTCTGTGGGAACGCCGGCGAAAGCGGTGTCGTCGAACACCGGGAACGATGGGTTTTCCGGACCGCGGGGTAGCCTGTGGCGGGACCCGGATGCGGGGCCGAGATGGCCCCGGGAACCCCGGACATGACATGGAGGAGAAGGGGAGCGGAGCACATGAGCCAGCCACGGGAATCGGCGGACGACGCGGCGTACTCGGCGTCCTACGACGACGTGCCCCCGCCCCCGGAGCCCGATGACTCCGACGGTGGTTTTTCCGGTGGCGGGCCGTCGCAGGGCGGGGCAGCGTCCGGAAGCTTTCGGCGCGGAGGCGGCAGGGGAGATCGGGCGCGCGGCGAGCACGCCGCCCGGGGGCTCGATTTCGGGCGTCAGTTGCCGCACAACATCGAGGCGGAGCAGGGCGTCCTGGGCGGCATGCTCCTCAGCCCCACCGTCATCGCGGACGTCTACGAACTGCTGAAGCCGGAGGATTTCTACCGGCCGGCGCACCAGACCATCTACGAGGCGATCCTGCATCTGTACGGTGAGTCGTCGGAGATCGACCCGATTCTCGTCGCCGGCCGCCTGGACCGCCTGGGCGACCTCGAGCGCATCGGCGGCGCGCCGTACCTGCACACGCTGGTGGCGATGGTGCCGACGGCGGCCAACGCGCATTACTACGCCAAGATCGTCGCGGAGAAGGCGACCATCCGTCGGCTCGTGGAGGCGGGCACGCAGATCGTGCAGCTCGGCTACGCCGGCGCCGAGGACTCGGAGCCGGAGGTGCTCGTCGACCAGGCGCAGCAGATC
Organism: Corynebacterium sp. HMSC11E11; assembly: GCF_001807025.1. NCBI lineage: Bacteria > Bacillati > Actinomycetota > Actinomycetes > Mycobacteriales > Corynebacteriaceae > Corynebacterium > Corynebacterium sp. HMSC11E11. The sequence continues at coordinate 24,023 of NZ_KV787177.1, forward strand.
GTCTTCGGCGTCGGCCGCGACTCGGAGAAGGCCGACTATTCGTCGATGTCCGAGCTGATGGATCCGGCGCTGGAGGAGATCGACCTCATCTCCCAGCAGGGCGGCCTGGCGCAGGGCGTGCCCACCGGCTTCCACCGGCTCGACGAGCTCACCAACGGCCTCCACGGCGGGCAGATGATCATCATCGCGGCGCGCCCGGGCGTCGGCAAGTCCACCCTGGCCCTGGACTTCATGCGGTCGGCGTCCATCGGTCACGCCAAGACCAGCGTCATCTTCTCGCTGGAAATGTCGAAGATCGAGATCATGATGCGCCTGCTGTCGGCGGAGACCGAGATCGACCTGGCCAAGCTGCGCTCCGGCAACATGGAGGCCAGCGACTGGAACAAACTGGTCGAGCGCACCGAGCAGATCCGCGAGGCGCCGCTGTTCATCGACGACTCGCCGAACCTGACCATGATGGAAATCCGCGCCAAGGCTCGCCAGTTGAAGCAGAAGCACGACCTCGAACTGATCGTGGTCGACTACCTGCAGCTGATGTCCTCCGGCAAGCGCGTCGAATCCCGTCAGCAGGAGGTGTCGGAGTTTTCGCGTCAGCTGAAGCTGCTGGCCAAGGAGCTCGACGTGCCGCTGATCGCGATTTCGCAGCTCAACCGTGGGCCCGAGGCTCGCACGGACAAGAAGCCTCAGGTCGCCGACCTGCGCGAATCCGGCTCGCTGGAGCAGGACGCCGACATGGTCATGCTGCTCTACCGCCCGGACTCCCAGGAGCTCGAGCACGAGCGGGCCGGCGAGTCCGACATCATCCTGGCCAAGCATCGCGGCGGCCCCATCGGCACCGTTACGGTGGCCAATCAGCTGCGCTACTCGCGGTTCGTCAACATGGCCCACGAGCAGTAGATCGGGGCCCGTCACGGCCCGGCGGTGGGGGTGTTTCCGCTCACGCCGCCTTCCAACTCCTGGTCAGGGTGGGTAAACTGCCTTACCCGCAACGACGGGAACGATTTTCGAGCGCCCGCGCCACCCGATCCGGGCCGGCGCGGGCGTGGACCGAACGGGAGGATTCTTTGGCGGGAACCGCAGCTGCCACCTCGGTCGGCGCGCCGGCGAAGTCACGCCCGCGCGTCGATTGGGTCGACGCCGCGAAGGGGCTGTGCATCCTCCTCGTGGTGCTCGGCCATGCCATCACGGAGTTGGCCAACCACGGTTACTCGACGGGCATCTGGGCCGACGTGAACTACGTGCTCGGGCCGATCCGCATGCCGCTGTTCTTCCTGCTGTCCGGGCTGTTCGCCGGCAGGGCGCTGTCGGAGTCGTGGCACAAGCTGGCCAATCGCCGCATCTGGGTGATGGTCTGGCTGTACGTGCTGTGGGTGCCGCTGCGCGATCTGGTGATGGCGCTGCTGCCCCGGTCCCACGTCACCGAGGTGGGCTTCACGGCCGCGCCGCGGATCCTCGACCCCGCCAATTGGGGTTCGCTGCTGTACAACTCGTTGCACGCGTTCGTGGAGCCGACGTCGTACCTGTGGTTCCTGTGGGCGCTGGCGTTGTTCGCGATCTTGTCCAAGGCCACCCGCAACGTCCCCCCGGCGGTGCAGATCGCGGTCGCCGGGGCGATCAACGTGTGGGCGCCGTTTGCGGGGACCAGTTGGTCGTGGGATTTCGTGACGAAGATGTACGTGTATTACCTGCTGGGCATCTACGGTGCGTCGTACATTTTCCGCATGGTCGATCGCCGTCCCATCGGTTTTCTGGCCGGGTCGGTGGCGGCGTATGTGATCGTGGCGATGTGGGTCGTGCTGACGTTCCCGTCGTTCATCGCGGGCAATCAGGGCTTCGTGCGTCTGTTCCTGTCGTTGGCGGGCATTTTCGCGGCGGTCAACATCATGGCCATGTTGCAGGGCACGGCGGTGGCGGCGCCGTTCACGAAGATCGGCCGTCGTACGTTGCCGGTGTTCCTCATGCACATTCCCATGCTGGCGATCCTTGCGATCGTGGCGGATCAGTTCCTCATGGAGGATCCGGGTCTGCCGGGGCAGCCGGTGATCGCGACCGTCATTTCGGCGGCGTTGTGCCTGGGCCTGCATTTCCTGATTCTGCGGGTGGGCGGCGAGTGGCTGTTCAAGCGTCCGGCGTGGTTCGTGCGCTTGACGACGCCCGCCGAGGACCGGCCCGCCCCGTCTGTCCCGGTTCGGGCCGAAGAGATTGCGGCCGGAGAGATTGAGAAGGAGCGCCGATGAAGCTGGCGACGTTGCGCATCGATGGTTCGACCCGGGCTGCGGCGTTGGCCGACGGTTCCGCCGTGCTTCTCGACGCCTCGTGCGTCGGTGAGCTGCTGGCGCAGGAGGGGTGGCGGGAGCGGGCCGAGGCGGCGCTGGCCGATCTCGATCCGGATCGACTCGATCCCGACCGCGTGGTCGCGGAGTCGGCGTGGGCGCTGGCGCCGTTGATTCCGCGCCCGGGCAAGATCTTCTGCGTCGGCCTCAACTACGCCGCGCACATCGACGAGATGGGCCATGAGCGTCCGGATGTGCCGACGCTGTTCGCGAAGTTCGCCGACGCCCTGGCCGGTCCGCGCGATGACCTGATGGTCCACGCCGACGCCGCCGGCGCCCTCGATTACGAGGGGGAGTTGGCCGTCGTCATCGGCGAGACCGCCTACCGCGTCGACGAGGACGAGGCGGCCTCCCGCATCGCGGGGTACGCCATCCTCGACGATTTCACGCAGCGCGATGCCCAGTACGCCACGCAGCAGTGGTTGCAGGGCAAGACGCTGCAGCGCACCTCCGCGTTCGGTCCGTGGTTGGCCACGCCCGACGAGTTCGACGCCGCCACCGCGCGGGTGCGGACTTGGGTGGACGGCGAGCTGCGCCAGGACGCCCCGATCGCGGACCTGGTGTTCCCCCCGGCTGCCCTGGTGGCCTACGTGTCGCGGTTCGTGCAGTTGAACCCCGGTGACGTCATTTCCACGGGCACCCCCGCCGGCGTCGGCCACGGGATGAACCCGAAGACGTACCTGGGCGACGGGCAGGAGATTCGCGTGGCCATCGATGGCCTGGGCGAACAGCGCAACATCCTGCGCATCCGGTAGCGTCCGGGGCAGATGCCCACCGGGTCGCCGATGCGGTGCCGGGACCTTCCGAAGGTGAAGTGTTTCGGCCGGGACGTCGTCAAGCACAACACCCCGGGAATACCCCGCGGGGTGTGCGTGTTGTTCGGGGCGTGCCGGGAAGCGGCACCGCGCGTGGGCGCATGTCCCGCGGGAACCAACAAAGGAGAAGCCTCTTCATGGCAACGATTGACGTCACCAACGAAACCTTCGCCCAGACGATCCAGGACAACGACATCGTCCTGGTCGACGCCTGGGCCGAGTGGTGCGGCCCCTGCCGCCAGTTCGCCCCGATCTTCGAGAAGGTCTCCGAGCAGCACGACGACGCCGGGTTCGCGAAGCTCGACACCGAATCCAACCAGGAGATCTCCGCCGCCCTGGGCATCCAGTCGATCCCGACCCTGTTCCTCTTCCGCGAGGGCATCCTGCTGTTCCAGCAGGCCGGTGCGCTGCCCGCCCAGGCTCTCGACGACCTGCTGCGCCAGGCCCGCGAGCTGGACATGGATGACGTGCGCCGCCAGATCGAGGAACAGATGGCCGCCGACGAGGCCGCGCGCGGCGACGCCGAGCAGAAGTAGCGACGGGCCGCAGTCGGCTGCGGGCGGTCGCGGGCGGTCGCTGGAGCCGGCGGGTGCCGGCGGGGAAACCGTCAGGCGCCGCGGCGCGTCCACCAACCGAGGCCGAAGCCCGCGGCGGTCGCGACGAGCAAGCCGAGGACCCACGGGGCCGTCGAGCCGCGGTCGGCCGCCGCTGCCGTCGCCGTGCCGGGTGCCGCGGCCTGTTCGATGGCCTCGTCGCCGCGTTCCTCGATGGCCGTGCCGCCCTCGGGGAACACGTGCGCGATCGCCGCGGTGAAATCATCCGGCGACACGTGGCGGGACAACACCGCCATGACGTAGCGGTCGTCCTCGCCGAAGAAGCCCGCCGACGTGCGGATCTTCGGGTCGACCCAGCCGCCCTTGACGCCCACGAACTCGTCCGGCAGCGCCGCGCGCAGGCCGATGTTCTGGTCCGAGTTGCCGTAGGAGTACCGGGGCAGTGAGTACATCAGCTGCACCAGGTACCGGGTTTCGACCTCGGACAGGCCGCCCTCGCCGGAGAGCAGGCCGTCGAAGAAGGTCACCATGTCCGCCGCCGACGACATCGTCGATCCCCAGTCGGAATTGGGGATCGTCGAGTCGGACAGGCCGTAGCGTTCGGTGACGCTGTCGATGATCTTCGTGCCGCCGTAGCGGCCCCACAGCGCATTGGTGGCCTCGTTGTCGGAGTAGCGGATCATGTCGTCGCGAAGCATCGCGTCGGCGTTGCCCTCGACCGGCATGTCGCCCGTGCCGGCCTCGATCTTGCCGCGGGCGGGGCGCTCGTAGTTGGTGTAGCCCACGACCTCGGCGATGAAGACCTTCGACAGGCTGGCCAGCGCGAAGGGGTCCAGGCACTGCTCGTTGCAGACGACCTCGCCGGTTTCGCGGTCCAGGAACGCCATGCCGATAGTTCCGCCGCCGTCGGTGACGGTCTCGGTGGCTTCGTCCATGCGGGCGCGAATTTCCTTGCCGACGTCGGTCGTCGGCTCGGGGATCGTGGGGTCGGACTTGTCGTCGCCGGCGGCAGCGGCCACCGGGGCATCGAAGAGGGGCGTCGTCGGAACGGCGACGGGCGCGGCGACCGCGAAAAGCGCCGCGCAGGCGGAGGCGGCGATGATGCGCCGGCCCCGGAACCTGGGGTTGAACATGATCGAAGACATTACCCGGCGCGTTCGCGGGCTTCGCCCGAAGGCGAGCGTCGTCGCGGCAGCCGTCGCCGCAGCCCGTCGTCGAAGCCCAGGGTTAATGGAGTGCACCCGGCGGAGTCCGGCGGGTTTTACGTAGGATCCGAAGGGGACGACACCGAGAGGAGACTCGCGACATGGCGAATCCGTTCAGCAAGGGCTGGAAGTACATGATGTCCTCCTTCGACAAGAAGATCGAGGACAACGCAGACCCGAAGGTGCAGATCCACCAGGCGGCGGAGGCCGCGCGGGAGCAGCACCGCCAGATCCAGCAGCAGGCGGCGTCGGTGATCGGCAACCGCAACCAGCTGGAGATGACCCTGTCGCGGTTGCAGAAGGAGCGCGACAAGCTCACCAACAATGCGCGCGCGGCCGTGCAGCAGGCGGACAACGCCCGCGCCGCCGGCGATGCGGCGAAGGCCCAGGAGCTGGAGAACACGGCCGAGATCTTCGCGTCCCAGCTGGTCAGCGTGGAAAGCGAGATCGAGCAGACCTCGACGATGCACGCGCAGGCCGTCCGCGCCGCCGAGGAGGCGCAGCAGCAGGCCAAGCAGTCGCAGATGCGCTACGAGCAGCTGAAGACCGAGATCCGCGAGCTGGAGTCGCAGGCGGACCAGGCGAAGCTGCAGGAGACGACCTCGCGCACGCTCGAGGGCATGGATGGCATCGCCAACGACCCGAACGTGCCCACGCTCGACGGCGTCCGCGAGAAGATCGAGTCCCGCTACGCCAATGCGCTCGGCGCCCAGGAGCTGGCGCAGAATTCCCACACCGCCCGCATGGCAGAGATCGAGGCCTCCGGCGCCGACGCACGTGCCGACGCCCGCCTGGCGGAGATTCGCGCGCAGATGGCGCAGGAGTCGGGCGCCGGGCAGCTGGACGCGGGCACCGCGGGCGAGCTTGAGGCCGGCTCCGACGGTGCCGACGCCGCCAGCGCCGACGGTGCCGACGCCGACGCCGCCCCGGCCGACGGCGTGCCGACCGGCAACCCCTTCTCGGCCGATGATTTCGATGCTCCGACCGACGTCGACGACGCCGACGTGACGTTCGACGATCCCGCCGCGGGCGAGGGTTCGCCCCGAGCCTGATCGGGGGTCGGTGTGATCCGGCGCCGACCTGCGGAAACCCCGGACATGCGAAAACCGCGGGGACCGATCGGTCCCCGCGGT
>NZ_KV787178.1:0-17907 GCF_001807025.1 Corynebacterium sp. HMSC11E11
CAGCCACCCGCACCCTCCCCCCGCAATCACACCCGCCCCACCCACACCACGCGGCACAATCACGGCTCGAACGACCGGAGTTAGACGACAAATGCAGCCACACGATTTCACATCCTGGGCATTTACCGACGCTCACCAGAGGCGAGGCTGCATTTGTCGAATTCGCCGCCCCGAAACAGCCCGGCAGACGGGGTTGACGGGCCAAGGGGGGCAAAACGCGGGCGGACGGGACACGCTTACGGCCGGCCCGGACATAAAAAGTCCCCCTACCTGCACTAACAGGTAGGGGGACCGTTGGCGGTGGCGGAGGGATTTGAACCCTCGGTTGGGGGTTACCCAACACTCGCTTTCGAGGCGAGTACCTTCGGCCGCTCGGACACGCCACCGCGAAAAAACATATCGAAGTCCCCCCTCAACGACCAAATCGCCAGGTCACGGGGCTTCCCGACGAGCACGCACGATCACGCCCCCCAACGTCGACCGCCGAACGGACCACGCCTTCCGACGAGCACGCACGATCACGTCCACTCCAACACCGACCGCCGAACGGACCACGCCTTGCGACGAGCACGCGGGATCACGTCCGCTCCAACACCGACACCCGACCAAGCCGCCGCACCCCAACACACGCAAAAACCGGGCCCCGCCTGACGCGGAGACCCGGTTCGAAGCGCTGCGAACTTACTCGTCGCCCTTGAGCTTGCCGAGGCCCTCGGTGACCTTGTCCTTGGCATCCTCGACGGCCTGCTTGGCGTCGGCCTTGACCTGGTCGCCCTTGCCCTCGTTGGCCAGGTCGTCGTTGCCGACCGCGTTGCCGGCGGCCTCCTTCGCCTTGCCACCGAGCTCGTCGGCCTTGTTCTGGAAGTTGCCCATGTCGTCCTCCTGGATTTTCGTTCCCGGTTTTCGTTCCGCGTTGTCGCTCCCGACTTTCGTCCCGGGTCGACGCTCGCGGATTGTTCCGTTGATTCTTCGTTTGAAGCTTCAACCACGACGATAAACGCGGTTCACGCCACATGCCAGGAAAGTACTCACCTCTTGGCCGAACCGTTACCGCACCGTCACCCCGTTACCGCACCGTCACCGCTTGCCGCGGAAAAACTCCGGCAGCAACTCGGCGCATTCGTCGGCGAGCACTCCCCCGCGCACGTGGGGGGCGAACGGGTGGGCGGGGTCGCGGACGACGTCGACAATCGACCCGCAGGCCCCGGTTTTCGGTGACCACGCACCGAACACGATCCGGCCGACGCGGGCCATGACGGCGGTGCCGGCGCACATGACGCATGGTTCGAGGGTCACCACGAGGGTGCATTCCTCCAGGCGCCATCCGTCGCCGTGTGCGTGGGCGGCGGCGCGGATGGCCAGGACTTCGGCGTGGGCGGTGGGGTCGGCGTCGGCTTCACGACGATTCGCCGCCTCCGCCACGACCGTCCCGTCGGGGCCGACGATGATCGCGCCGACGGGGACGTCGCCGGGTGGGGTGCGGCGGGCGACGTCGATGGCGGCGCGCATCCATTCTTCGTCGCGGACGTGGGTTTCGGGTCGTGGCAGTGCGCGGCCGTCAGTCGTCATCGTGGGCGTAGTCGATGTCCGGGTCGCCGACGTCGACGCCGGTTTCGTCGGCAAGCGCTTCGTCGAAGCCGAGCTCGGCCGCGATGGCGTGCAGTTGCTCGGAGGCCCACAGGGATTGGTCGTCGCAGATGACGGACAGCACGTCTTCGGGCACACCGAGGTCGGCGAGGATTTCCAGGTCGCCCTCGGGCCACGAGTCGACGTCGTCGAGTTCGTCTTCGTCGAGGTCGGGGATGTCCTCGTCGATTTCGTCCATGACGTCGGCGGCGATGTCGTCGGTGACCGAGGCGGTGGCGTCGGAAAGCAGTACGCGCACGCCGCCGGGCACGGGCCGCAGGAGGATGAAGTAGTCGTCGTCGATGTTGAGCATCGCGAACGACGCGCGTTCGGCGCGCAGGCGGCGCATTTGGGCGGTGGCGTCGGCCAGCGAGTCCAGCGCCTCGTCGCCGAGTTCGCGCACGGTCCACCCGTCGTCGCCGAGGAGGACGGCGACGGCGTAGGAACGGTCGTCGTCATCGTCGCGGTGGCCCTGGTCGGGGTCCGCGTGCCCCGGAAAAGTCGTGCTCATGCCACCCCAGGCTAGTCGTGGTGTGTCATCCTTGTCAGGTGACCATTGACTCTTTCGCCACGCCGACCTGCATTCTCGGACTCGGGTTGATCGGGGGTTCGTTGATGCGCGATCTCGCGGCGGCGGGTGCGCCGGTGTACGGGTGGAATCGTTCCGCGGCGACCGCGAACGCTGCGGCCGCCGAGGGGTTCGACGCGTCGACGGATCTTGCGGCGGTGCTGCGGCGGGCGCAGGAGGATCGGGCGTTGCTCGTCATCGGGGTGCCCATGTTCGCGGTGGGTGGCCTGCTGGATCAGATCGCCGAGCTCGCGCCGGATTGCGGCATCACGGATGTGGTGAGCGTCAAGCGCGCGATTCTCGATGAGGTCGAGGCGCGCGGGATGGGCGACCGTTACGTCGGCGCGCATCCGATGGCCGGTTCGGAGGAGTCGGGGTGGGAGGCGACTCGTACGGGGCTTTACGACGGCGCGGCGTGGGTCGTCTGTTTCGACCGGGCCGCCGAGGCACGCCGGGACGGGGCCGAGGTGCCGCGGCAGTGGACGAAGACGTTCCGCGATGTTGCGGCGTTGGGTGCGCTCGTGGGGTCCGAGGTCATTCCCGCGACGGCGGACGACCATGACCGTGCGGTGGCCCGGATTTCGCATATGCCGCACTTGTTGTCGTATGCGTTGGCGGTCGTCGGCGATGACGGCGGGCCGTTGACGTTGTCGTTGGCCGCCGGGTCGTTCCGCGACGGCACGCGGGTGGCGGGGGCGGAACCCGACATGGTGATGTCCTGGTGCGAGAACAACGTCGCCCCCGTCGTCGATGCCCTCGACGAGGTCATCGAGCTGCTCACCGCCGCCCGCGCCGAGCTCCGCGAGCGTGGCACGGCGGCGACGCTGGCCGACGCCGGTTTCCACGCCCACGGCCGGTACCTGGCGCGGGCGGGTTCGCGAAAGCTCGACGGTGGCGCGAAGTTGTCGTTGCGCCCGGTCATCCGCGTCAGCCCCGGCACCGGGGATTGGGTCGGCGACCTGGTGCAGGCCGAGGGGCTGGGCGGGCGGATCGACATCTTCTAGTCCCCGCTGCGGGCCACCGCCGCAGGCCGTCACCGCGGGCCGCCGCCGCGGGGCGCATGTGGGCCGGCGCATGCGCGAAAAATCTAAAAAAACAGAGAAAAAAATACTGACACCGTTTCCCGCGAGGTCTACGCTGGTGCCGTAACCGCCCGGGAGTCGGCGGCGGAGTTGCTTCGTACCGGCCTCGTACGGGCGACTCCGACGAAAGGACCCCCATGATCCGCGCCGCCATCATCGGCTACGGAAATCTCGGCCGCAGCGTCGAGCGCGTCATCGCCGATCAGCCCGACATGGAACTCGTCGGCGTGTTCTCGCGTCGCGACTCCCTGGACACGGACGCCAAGGTGCTGCCCGCGGCGGACGTCGACAAGCATGCCGACGACGTCGACGTGCTGTTCGTTTGCCTCGGTTCCGCCACGGACGTGCCGGAGCAGGCGCCGGCGCTGGCGAAGCTGTACACGACCGTCGACACGTACGACAATCACCGCGACATCCCGCGGCATCGCGCGGACATGGACGCCGCGGCTCGCGAGGGCGGCCAGGTGGCGGTCATTTCGACCGGTTGGGATCCGGGTTTCTTCTCCCTCGCCCGCGTGTACGGTGCGGCGGCGCTGCCCGGGTCGGACCAGATGACGTTCTGGGGCCCGGGCCTGTCGCAGGGCCATTCGGATGCGGTGCGCCGCGTGCCGGGCGTGAAGAAGGGCGTGCAGTACACCAAGCCGAATCCGGATGCCATCGCCGCCGTCAAGCGTGGGGAGGGCGGCGACCTGGACGCGAAGAAGTGCCACATCCGCCACTGCTACATCGTCGCCGACGAGGCCGACCATGATTCGATCCGCGAGGCCATCGTGACCATGCCGGATTACTTCGTGGGGTACGAGACCATCGTCGACTTCATCTCCGAGGAGGAGTTCGACCGGGATCACCAGGGCATGCCGCATGGTGGCACGGTGGTCACGCAGGGTCGGGCGGGCTCGTCGCGCCACGTCATCGATTTCACCCTGGAGCTGGAGCGCAATCCCGACTTCACGGCGGCCGTGCAGGTCGCCTACGGTCGCGCCGCGTACCGTCTGCGTCAGGCCGGCGAGAGCGGTGCCCGCACCGTCCTGGAGGTCGCGCCGTACCTGCTGTCTCCGACGCCGCTGGATGAGCTGGTCAAGAACGACGTGTAGGGGTTTCCCCGATGGAGAGGGGCCGTCGTCAAGCGTTTCCTGCTTGACGACGGCCCCTCTTTCGGTGTCCGCCGCCCCGGTGGCGGCGCCGGGTCAGCCGGCTTCGACGAGGCAAATGCCGCGTTGGTACTCCTCGACGGAATCGTAGGTGTCGGCGACGCCCCACTGGAACACCATCGTCGCCTCCGGTGCGCCGGCGTCCACGCACTGCGGGATGGCTCCCTCGTACTCCGCCTGCATGGGTCCGGGGTCGTCGTAGGTGGCCACGACCCGGTACGAACCGGGGGCGCCGCATTCGGTGCGGTACATGACATCACCGGCGGGCTCGGCGCACTCGCCGACCTTGATGCCATTGATGTTGCGGGACTTGTCGTCGCCCACCTTGGCCAGGCAAAACGCTTCGACCGGGCCATGGCTGTATGACAGCGCGTCCGTCGCCCCGGGGACGTCGACGCACCGTTGGCCCGAGGAATCACGGCGCACATGGAGAACCTCGAACACGGCGTCGGGGTCGTCGCAGTCGACGACCTCGGGGAAGTCGAGGGTGTCGATCCTCTCGCCGGCTTCGGCAAGCCTGACGACGCAATCGCCAACGGCCGGCACCGGGTCCGCATCCGAGCTCGAACCGGAATCGCGGTCGGAACCGCTGCCCGAGCCGGTGCCCGAGTCACTGTCCGATCCGTTGCTCGAGCCACCGCCGGAATCGGCGTCGGCGTCGGAATCGGAGCCGCTGCCGGAGCCGTCAGCGTCGTCCGTGTCCTCCGACGATTGTCCGGCGGTGACGATGTCATCGTCCGAGCCGAAGAACGTGGCGACCACGACGCCGCCGAGCACCAGCACGACCACCGCCGCGATGATGAGGATCGGCATCAGCGGCGACTTCTTCTTCCCCTGCTCCGGCTGCCCCTGGGGCTGCTCGCCGTAGGGGCCGTTCGGCATGCCCGGGCCGTTTCCCATGCCGGGGTAGCCCGGGCCGCCGGTGCCGGAGGGGCCGCCGGGCCCACCCGGACCGGCCGGCTCGCCGAATCCGCCTTGTCCGCCGGGGCCGCCCGCGTACGGGTTGGGTTGACCGTGGCCGCCGGGGCCTCCGGGGCCGGTCGGCCCACCGAAGCCGCCGGGGCCACCCGCGTAGGGGTTGGGCTGGCCATGACCGCCCGGACCGCCGCTTCCGCCATTGTTCCACCGTTGGTCATTCATGTGGCGAAAATTACAACGGGTGCGACGGCTTGTCAGCCCGGAGGACGCCGAATCCGGCGAATGTTCTCAAACGGTGACCAACCACGCGGCGGCGTCGTCAAGCAAATCCGACGACGCTAACACCCTCTGCCCAGGGGAAACTCCCGCCCGCGTCAGGAAACCTCGGCCAGGCACATGCCCTTGTCGTAATTCGCCGCCGAACTGAACCCCGTGACCGGCAGACCCCACTTGTAGTACTGCGTGGCCTCCGGCGCACCCAACTTCTCGCACGTGCCGGGCATGCCGGGCAGAGCCGGCTCATCGAAGGTCTTCGGATCCGGATCGAGGGCGAGCACCTCCAACGCGCCCGGCTCCCCACAGTCCGTGCGCAGGGCCGTGTCGCCCTCCATGGCCACGCACTCGCCGACCTCGATGTCGTTGATGTTGCGCTCGACGTCCTCGTCGACGCCCGCCAGGCAATACGTGGACACGTCGGCGTACATGAAGCTCAGCACCGTCGTCGCGCCCGGGACGTCGATGCACTTGACGTCCTCGGGCTTCTCGCCGATCGCCAGGACCCGGTACGCGGCTTCGTCGGATTCGCAGTCCACCGCGCCCGGCACCTCACCGCCCGAACCGTCGGCCTCGGCGACCGCGTCCTCCCCGATGCAGCTGCCCACGGCCACCGGGTCCTTCTTGAAGAAGAAAAACCAGCCGCCCGCCAGCACCACGCCGATCAGCACGAGGGCGACGATGCCGCCCCACGTCCCGCCCTGCTCCTGTTTGCCGTCCGTCATGCGATTGTCTTCCGTCATGCGATTCTCCCGCCGGTCGATCGATCGAAGTTTCGTGGCGAAAGACTACGCCGCGCGGGTCCCGACGTCCGGGCAAACGCAAAACCCCGGCAGGCGATGCCTGCCGGGGTGATCGTGCGCCCGAAGGGATTCGAACCCCTAACCTTCTGATCCGTAGTCAGATGCTCTATCCGTTGAGCTACGGGCGCATTTCCTGCGTTTGCCGCAACGCAGCTCGGGGCGGAGCCCGTGCCGCTGCAACGAACAAGAACATTACACCGGCGCCTCACGAAGCAACAAATTGCCTGGTCACGGGGCGAAAAAGCCGCGGCAAGCGAACATCGCCCCGCGCCCCGTTTTCCCGGGCCCCGTTTGCCGTGCCTAGTTCCGGGGCTCGGCTTCCCGGCGTCGCGTGCGCTCGCCGTCGGTGCGGAGGCGGTTTGTCGCGCGAACGCCGGTGCCGCGCGGAGCCCGCGTCGATGCTGGACGACGGTCGACGCTCTTTCCGTCCGCGCGTCCACGCGGCAGCGCCGGCGGATACAGCACCCAGTTGACCACCGGGATCTTGCCGATCACGTACATGACGAAACCGGCCATCGTGCACAGCAGCAGGTTGAGCAGGATGCGGACGTCGACTTCGGTGAACGAGCCGGAGCCGTGGGCGACGACGGCGTCGCCGAGCGGCGCGCCGACCATCCAGATCACCAGCGGGTGGGAGACGTAAATGGGCAGGGTGTTGCGGCCGATCGCGGACAGGATGCTCGACACGACCGGCATCTTGGTCAGGTGCACCGCGGCGACGATGGCGACGGGCACCGCCAGGATCACGCCGGTGAGGCGGCCGATGACGTGGCCGAGCAGGCCCGTCGTCGTGGCGTCGAGCACCCACCACGCCAGGTACGCGCCGACGGCCAGCGCCGCGACGGCGTAGGCGGTGAACGGGGAACGCACGCGATCCGGGTCGGCGACCTCGCCCAGGCGCAGCCACAGGCGACGGGCGTGCAGGCCGATCATGAACGCCGGCAGGTACAGGACGATGTGGCTGATCTCGTTGTACTTCTCGAACTCGTTGAGCCCGAAGACCCCGTACGCCAGGCCCGGCAAGAAGGACAGCGCCACCACCAGGGCGGGCGGCACCTTCCGCAGCCCCCATGCGATCAGGTTGAACACCATGAGGACGTACAGGAACCACAATCCGGGGTCGCCGACGACGACGGAGCGGAGGAATTGGCGCATCGTCTGGTAGCCGGGGTCGGAGATTTCCCGCACGACCGCCGTGATCGTCTTGAACGCCAGATACGGCACCAGCAGGAACCAGATGCGGCGGAGGAACAAGTCCGACAGTGACCGGGTGATCACGCGGTGGGCGAACAGGCCGGAGACCATGAAGAACAGCGGCATCCGGATCGGGTCGAGGACCTGGTAGACGGCCTTCCAGGTGGAGTCGCCGCCGCCGGGCACGGCGATGATCGAATGCAGCACGCACACGCCGATGATGGAGATGGCCTTGGCGGCATCGGCCCATTCGACGCGGTTCGAGCGGCCCGCGGGGGCGGCACCGGTGGTCGGAGTGGCGCGGTCAACCGGTTGTCCGTCGATTCGCGGCGATCCCTTCGAAACGTCGGGGCGGTGCATGGTGGAGATTCCCTTCGGAAAGTGGCGCGCTCCGATTCGGCGCCGTCGCGGTCGGGGTTGCATTGCCCGTGGCACGACGCGCGCGGTCACCCCATGGCCAAGAAACGGTAGCCCTCGACTGGGCCAGCATCAAACTAGGGTGGGGTCATGACTTCTCCGCCGATCCCCTCCCATCAAGTCGTCATCATCGGTGGCGGGCAGGCTGGGTTGGCTACGGCGTATTACCTGTTGCGCGCGGGTGTCGAGGTTCTGGTCCTCGATGATCAGGAGGGTCCGGGCGGCGCGTGGCGTCATGTGTGGCCGTCGATGACGCTGTTTTCCACGGCGGAATTCTCCAACCTTCCCGGCATTCCGATGCCCGCGTTCGACGGTTTCCCGCCGGCGTCGCATGTCATCGATTACCTGCGCAAATACGAGGACCGCTATTCCATTCCCGTGGAGCGTCCGGTGCACGTCACGCGGGTGGAGTTCCGGGACGGGCGGGACGGTTCTTCGCTTGACGACGGCTCGTCCCTTTCCGGTTCGACCTCGGAATCCGGTGCCGGGCGGTTCCTGGTTCACGCCGATGATCGGTCATGGGCGGCGGATCACGTCGTCGCGGCGACCGGCACGTGGTCGGCCCCGTTCGTACCCCATCTACCGGGTCGGTTCGTCGGAAAGCAGTGGCATTCGGCGAACTATCCGGGGGTGAAGCCGTTCCGGGGTTCGAAGGTGGCGGTGGTCGGCGGGGCCAACTCGGCGGCGCAGATCGCGGCGGAGTTGACGAGGGTCGCCGACGTCACCTGGTTCACGCGCCGGGAGCCGCAGTGGATGCCCGACGACGTCGATGGCCGGGTGCTGTTCCGTCGCAATCGGGAGCGAATGGTGGCGATTCTGCGTGGCGAGGAGGATCCGGGGCCGGATTCGCGGTTGGGCGACATCGTGATGCTGCCCGAGGTGCTCGCCGCCCGCGACGAGGGGCGATTGCGGGCGACGCCGATGTTCTCCTCGATGGACGAGCTCAACGGCGGTGGCGGCGCCGCCGGGTTCGATCATCTGATCTGGTGCACGGGTTTCCGGCCGGCGTTGGGCCCCGTGCGGTCGCTGCTGGATGGCCGCGAGCCGACGGTTCCGGGTCTGCATTTGGTGGGTTACGGCGATTGGACGGGGCCGGGCTCGGCGACGATCACGGGCCTGGGCCCGCATGCGAAGGCCACGGCGCGGGCGATCGCGGAGACCTACGGCAAGAAGGTGCGCTGAGCCCTCCCCTTCCCGTCACCGCCCCAGGCCGAGCGCCCGCGCGGTGAGTTCGACGGACCGGAGTCGGTCGTCGAGGCGGTTGGCCTGGTGGACGACGATGAGTTCGTCGGCGGTGGAGTACCGGCCGAATTCGGCGATCTGCTCCCGCACACGGTCCGGCGTGCCCACCGCGACGTGGCCGAACATGTTCTTGACCCGCATGCCCTGCGGGCTGTCCAGGATCATGTCGGCTTCCTCGTCGGTGAAGCGGCGGCCGCCGCCGAGCAGCGACCGCACCAGGCCACGCTGGACCGCGACCAGCTGGCGGGCCGCGTCTTCCTCGTCGTCGGAGGCGACGACGTTCATGGTGGCGAAGGCGTGCGGCTCCGACAGCACCTCGGAGGGCTTGAAGTTCTCGCGGTACACCTCCATCGCCTGCAGCATCGCGTCGGGGGCGAAGTGCGAGGCGAACGCGTACGGCAGGCCGAGCGCCGCGGCGAGCTGCGCCCCGAACAGCGACGAACCGAGGATGTACAGCGGCACGTGCGTCCCCTTGCCGGGGATCGCGTTGATGCCGGGGACGAGAGTTTCGTCGCCGAGGTAACCCTGCAGCTCCTGGACGTCCTGGGGGAAGGAGTCGGCGGAACGGGGATCGCGGCGCAGCGCCCGCATGGTGCGCTGGTCGGTGCCCGGCGCGCGGCCCAGCCCCAGCTCGATGCGACCCGGGTGGAGGTTCGCCAGGGTGCCGAACTGCTCCGCGATGGTCAGCGGCGAGTGGTTCGGCAGCATGACGCCGCCGGAGCCGAGCTTGATCTTCTCGGTCCGCGCGGCGATCGCGGCGATGAGCACTGCCGGCGCCGACGACGCGATGGACGGCATGTTGTGGTGCTCGGCGTACCAGATCCGCTCGTACCCGGCCTTTTCGGCGGTCTGCGCCAGGGCGATGGAGCCCTGCAGGGCTTCGGCGTGGGTCTGCTTTCCGCCGATGGTGGCCAGGTCGAGGATGGTCTCGGTGCGGATCATGATCGCTCCTCAGCGGGTCGGGGACACTGCTTTTCTGGGTCTGACCGGCACAACGCACCGACGCCGCCGTTTATTGCCACATCACCAACATCGGCCAGTGCGGCAACGACGGCGACCGCATCAACGGTGGCCCCGCATGCGAAAACCCCGGCACGCGAACACGTACCGGGGTCACATCGTGCGCCCGAAGGGATTCGAACCCCTAACCTTCTGATCCGTAGTCAGATGCTCTATCCGTTGAGCTACGGGCGCTAGTGGCGGAGGCGAGAGGATTCGAACCTCCGGCCCGTCGCAAGACAGGCAACTCCTTAGCAGGGAGCCCCATTCGGCCGCTCTGGCACGCCTCCGTGCACCACGGGGATTCTAGCCGAGCGCCGCCGCACGAGGCAAAAACCCTCCGACCGCACCCCGCACCCGGACCGATTCGGCCCCGCCCCTCCCTTGATTCGGCCCCGTCCCTCCCCGATTGGCCCCCGCCCGACACCCCCCGAAACACGGCGCCACCCCGGCGAACCACCGCCCGGCGGGCGTCGTAAAGCAACCGGACGCGTAAGGTTTTCGCCATGACCGGCAGCACCACCCCCGACCAGGACCGCCCGACGACCCGCGAAGATCTGAACCTGATCCCCTCGTACGTCCCCGGCAAAACCACGCCCGGCGCCCTGAAGCTGGCCAGCAACGAAATGACGCAGGGGCCGCTGCCCTCCGTGCGCGACGCCATCGTCGACGCCGCCGCCGGCATCAACCGCTACCCCGACATGGCCGCCGTCGACGCGCGCACCACCATCGCCGACCACCTCGGCCTGCCGACGCCCCACGTCGCCGTCGGCTGCGGCTCATCCGCCCTGTGCCAGCAACTCATCCAGGCGACCTGCACCGACGGCGACGAAGTCATCTTCGCATGGCGCAGCTTCGAGGCCTACCCCATCCTCGCCCGCGTCGCCGGCGCCGTGCCCGTCGCCGTCCCGCTCGACGCCGACCACCGCCACGACCTCGACGCCATGGCCGCCGCAATCGGCGACCGCACCCGCCTGGTGTTCATCTGCAACCCGAACAACCCGTCCGGCACCACCATCACCGCCGCCGAATTCGAGGCCTTCATGGCGAAGGTGCCCGCCAACGTGCTCGTCGCCCTCGACGAGGCGTACATCGAATTCGTGCAGCCCGCCGACGGCGACCGCGGCACCGGCGGGCGCGCCACCGGCGTCGACACCGCCAACGCCATCGACGCCGTGGCGAAGTACCCCAACGTCGTGGGACTGCGGACGTTTTCCAAGGTCTACGGCCTGGCGGGCCTGCGCATCGGTTACGTTTTCGGCGCCGCCGAGATCATCGAGGCGATCAACAAGGTGTGCATCCCGTTCTCCGTCAACGCGTTGGCGCAGGTCGCGGCGGTGGAGTCGCTGCGCGCCGTCGACGAGCTCGAGGCCCGCATCGCCGGCGTCCGCGACCAGCGGGTTCGCGTGACCGCCGCCATCAACGGCGCCGCGGGGGCCGAGGTCGTCGTCCCCGATTCGCAGACCAACTTCGTGTGGCTGCCCGAGGATCGGCTGGCGGCGCTGGCCGGGGTCGGTTCGCTTTCCGACGCCGACGTCGTCGATTCCCCGTCCTTCGGCGCTTTTTTGGCGGAGAAGGGCATCATCGTGCGGTTCTTCGGCGGCGAGGGTGTTCGCATCACCGTCACCGACGCGGCCGAGACCGACCGTCTCCTCGCCGCGCTGGGACTGTAGCGGCCGGGCGGTTGGCGTCGGCCCGCACGACCCTCGCCACCCCTTTGGCCCCGCACGAACCTGACTCCGCCCCACCGCCGCACGAACCTCGCCACCGGAACCACTCTGGCCCCACGTGCCCCAGATTCTGGAAAGTCGCCCGAAACGACTCAACCCGCCGCCACAAAAGCCCAGGTCGGCGGCAATCGCGGTGAGTCGTTTTGGGCGATTCGTCGTTATCTAACGAATTTGATGGGGCGCCGCCCCAGTTTCACCGCGACAAAAGTTGCGGTTGTGATTGCGGCGGCGGAGGTGACAGGTGGGGTTGCCGGACCAGAGGCCCTGCGGTCAGTTGGCGGCGCCGACCTTCCCGGACACCCCAGACGTGGGCCGCTCTGATGTCGACCTCCCCGGCGCGGACTCTTCCGGCGCGAGAGTCTCGGACGTGGGCCTCCCCGCCGGGGTCGACTCGGAGGTGGTTTCCTCCGACGACTCCTCCGACGGTGACTCTTCGGACGTGGCCTCCTCCGACGTCGATTCCTCCGGCGCCTTCACCGGAGAGGTCTCGCACTCCCCGCCACGCGGAGCATGACCCGCGATGGCCTCCGCCAGGGCGTCGAGCATCTCCCGGCCGGTCTCGTCGGTCGCATCCTCCGGGCGGGCGGCAATCGCCACGCCGACGACACCACCCTCGACGGGGATCGTGCCCAACTGGCGGCTCAGATAACCGCCCTCGTCGTCAGGCCCCCAACCGCCCTTGAACCGGGCGCCGTCGATCTGCCCCAACCCGTAGGACTGGTAATCGACGATCTCCCCCATCGCCTCGAGCACCGGCTCCGCACCATCGATGCAGCTCAGATTCGCCGCGAACGCCGCCTGATCCTCCAACTCCCACGGCGTGTCGCCCGGCGCGACCATCGCATCGAACTCGGTGGTGACGTCGCCGCCCTCCGCCAAAACCTCGTTGACCGCCGCGGCCGCATCATTCGGGCCGCCCATGGCCACCCACAGCGTCTCGGCGGCGTCGTTGTCCGACTCGGAAATCATCGTCGGCACCAGGCCAGCCACCCACTCGTTGTCGCGGGACGAGGCGATGGCGACGGGCACCTTCGACGTCGACCACGCCGCCACATCCGACACCTCGCCGGCGCTGACCGGCCCATCCTTCGACGTGGCGCCGGGCACCGCGAGGGCAATGGCGGCTTCACCGTCGAAACGCTTCGCAATCGCCTCCACCTCGTCGGCCAGCTCCGGATCCATCGCGCCGTCGATGGACCAGGCGGCCTCCTCGAGGGGTTCGGCGGGCCGGGCCGCCGGTTCCTCGGCCGACGCACACGACGCCGCGCACAGGGTCGCCCCCACCGCCACGGCCGTCACCGCACGGCGCGCCGCACTCCGCCGCACGCCTCGGTTCAGATTTCGGGTCACGTCCCCGGTCACGCTACGGGTCGGGTTCCGGGCCTCGTCCCCGGTCAGCTCTCGGGTCACGCTCCGGTTCAGATTCCGGGCCATGTCCGCCTCCCTGGTCATCGCCGACCGTCGTCCGGTCAAAGTCGGGCGGCCGGCGGGAAGCAGGCCGCGGGGACGTCGGGCGAGTCGTCGGCACGCGTTCGCCGCTCCGAGGATCGGGGCGGCGACTTGTGCGCGCCAACTTAGCAGCTGCCGCCCGCCGGCATGTGACGGTGCACGGCGGCGGCGATCTCGGTGAGCATCGCCTGCCCGGTCGCGTAGGTGCCGTCTGCGGGGCGGGCGGCGATGGCGACGCCGACCTCACCACCGTCGACGGCGATCGTGCCGAACTGCCTGACCAGGTACATCCCCGATTCGTCCGGGCCCCACCCGCCCTTGAACCGGGCCCCGGGGATCGTCCCCAGGCCGTAGCGCTGGTCGTCGGCGATGGCGCCCATCGCCTCGATGACCGGGCCCGCGCCGTCGAGGCACGTCAGGTGCGCGCCGAAACGGGCCTGGTTCGGCAGCGTCCACGGGGTCTGTCCGAAGGCGGTGTACTCAGGGCGGGTCCGCTCTGCGTAGATGGTCGTGGTCGCGTCGCCGCCGTCGCGAAGCACCGCCGTCGATGCGGCCGCCGCCGTCGCCGGGTCGCCGAGCCCCGCCCACAGCGTTTCCGCGGCGGCATTGTCCGACACGGTGATCGCGGCGTTGACGTTGGCCCGGATGGAGGCGTCGGCGGCACCGGCCTGGCGCACGGCGGCAATGGCGACGGGCACCTTCGACGTCGACCAGGCAACATCGGACTCGAGGTCACCGGCCACCTGCGGGGCACCAGCCTCACCGTCGGCTCCGGGGGACGGCGATCGCGACGCCGGCGTGGCCACCCCATGTGTCCAGGATGGCGTCGATTTCGGCGGCGAGATCCCCCTGCGCCGCGTCGTCCGGCATGTCGGGCGGCGTGGGATCGGGACGGTCGCCGTCGGCGGTGGGTGACGCGTGGTCGCCTCGGCCGCCGCTGCCTTCATCGTCATGCTTGACGACGGTGCCGCCGGGGAGCGTGCACCCGCCGAGCAGCAGGCCACCGGCCAGCACCACCGCGAGAGCCGAGCGTCTGAATTCCGGCCGGCCGACGCCCGGCTCCGCCCGCCTAGACAACGTGGACGACCGCGTTGTCGCCGCCCCTGCAGGTGACCACGTCGCCGTCGTCGGAGCAGTTCATGTCGTAACTCTTCTTGGTCACGGGGCTGTAGGCCGTGATGGCGCCGTCGAGCTCGCCGGTGTCCAGGTAGTGCTCGACCAGCGCGTCGCGCACGGCCTTGGTGAACGGACAGCTGGTCACGGACGTTCCCGCGTAGTACAGGTTCAGGTCACCGGGGTCGCCGGAACCGCCGCATTTCGTCCAATCGCCGGGAGCCGTCCACCCTTCGGCACGGGCTCTGGAGGTGGTGGTTGCGGTCGTCTGCTCCGCAGGGGCGGCGGTCGACCGCGAATCGGTGAGCGGTTCGGCGGACGGCTCGGCGCCCTCGTCGCCGCCGGACGTGAGGAAGTACCCCAGCGCACCGCCGGCGATGATGAGCAGCACCACCACGACGCCGATCGCGGCGATCAAGCCGCCGTTGCCGCCCCTCTTCTGCGGCTGTTGGTCCCCGCCGGGGTAACCGCCCGGCCCGCCGGGGTATCCGCCCGGACCACCCGGATAACCGCCCGAACCAGCGGCGTACCCGCCGGCCCCGCCCGCCGCTCCGTCGGCGAAGGGGTTGTCGGTGGGCGCGGCGCTCCACGGGTTGTCGTCGTATGCCCCGGGGGAGTTCGGCCAGACATCCCCGTCAAGGGGGTGCCACTGGGTGGTGGGGTCGTCGTCGGCCCCGTTGCCGTTGGGCCGATTATCGCCGAAAGGGCTGCTCATGGTGTTCGTGACTCCTCGCCGGACGTTCTGCGATGATTCTCGCACACGGCCCGGATGGCGCCACCCCGCCCACCCCTTGGGCCGGCGAGGGTGGGCATGAGCCGGCGAGAGTGGGCGTCGGCCGGGGCGGGTGGTTATGGGCCGGGGAGGGCGGGAGCGCCCGCCTCCTCCCCCGCCCCTGTCGCGGTTTAGCTGGACCCGAGGGACCCGAACGCGGCGGGCAGGGAGTTTTCGACGGTGATCGGGGTGCCGCCGTTTTCCTTGCGGAACGTGGGCCCGATCAGGGAGCCCATGCGGACGTAGCCGCCGTGCTGGTACTGGCCGAGTTCCTTGGGGGCGCGGTAGGTGAAGTCGACGACGACGGACTTCGACGGGGACACGGTGGGGTTGTCTTCGAACAGGCCGAGGAAGCCGCCTTCGGTCCAGGACAGGCGGACTTCCTGCATGCCGTTGCCGACGGGCACGACGGTGCGGTCGCTGGCCGGCACGACGTGGAGGGCTTCGCCGAGGGCGTTTTCCTTCATGCGGGTGACGGACACCAGCTCGAAGCCCTGCGGCATGATGTCGGCGAGTTCGCGGACTTTGCCGCCGTTGTCGTTGTTGCCGATGATTTCGATGCGGGTGGTCACCAGGCCGCCGGGGGTGACGGTGACGCCGCGGGTGACCTGCTTGTACACGGAGGCGCTCCAGATCCAGCCGCCGGTTTCGCCGAGGCGGATCTTGTCGGCGGGCGATTCGCCCATACCCGGCATGAGGGAGCCGAAGTCGGGGAGGACGGGATTGATCTGGGCGGTGGCCGGGGAGGCGGCGCCGATGGCCATGCCGACGGCGATGGCGGCGGCTGCGGCGGTGCGGGTGAGTTTCTTCACGGTTGCTCCTGTTTTTCGCGGGGCTTCTGCGTGGACGTGGCGTCCGGGTCGGTGGTTCGGGTTTTTGCTTTGCGACGCCCACCGGGTCGCGGTGGCGGGCGTCGCCCGGGTGCGGTGGGGTTACTTGGCGGAGCCGGTGTCGCCGATGTTCAGCGAGCCCCAGTCGATGGAGCCGGAGGAGTCGTTCCCGATGCCGGGCAGGTCGGGGATGATCGGGCGGGCCACGACGTTGACGGACGGGCCACCCTCGTCGACCTTGGTGGCGTGCGGCCAGGTGCCGCCGGCGGCGGAGACTTCCATGCCGGCGCCGGTCTGGTACCAGCCGGTTTCCTCGGGGGCGACGTAGGTGAAGTCGACGGACAGGGAGCCTTCGCCGATGGCGATGCGGCCGATGCCGTTGGCGTTGAAGTCGATGCGGGTGTCGCGCAGGCCGTCGCGCTCGACGCTGGTGTACTGCTCCTCGGTCAGCGTGGTTTCCTGACCGTCGGGGCCGTTGACGACGACGGAGTCGATCTGGAAGCCGGCGGGCATGACGTCGGTGATCGCCTGGACGCGCGCCTGGGACAGCAGGCCGCTCTTGCCTCCCTCGACCTCGACGCGGACGGTGATTTCCTCGCCCTGGACGACGTTCTGGGGGCCCATGACCTGCTTGAACAGCGCGGCGGAGTAGATGCCGGACTGGGAGACCTCGCCGAGCTGGGTGCGCTGGCCGGGCACCAGGGCGTCGGCGCCGGGGATGTTTTCGGTGGCGCGGGAGATGGCGTCGGTGACGCCGGTGACCTCGGGCAGGGTCGGCTGGGCGGCGGCGGTGGCGGCGGCGCCGATGAGCATGGCGGTGGCAGCCGCGCCGGCGATGGCCGTGCGAGCGGCGGTGCGGGTGATGGTGGTGCGCATGAGTGTCCTATCGGGTGGGGATGTTTCCGTTTGGAACGTCGAACAATCGCGCCCATACGTTACATAATTGGGGTGATTGTCACGACTTTCGAGGGTGAAATCGACTAAAACGGGGCTCGCACCCACGGTGGGCGTCGTCAAGCAACGCCCTGAAACAACGCCCTAAATCGAACCGCCGCCGTAACCCTCCAGCGAACCGAAGAGGTTCTCCGGAACGAGGCCGACATTGACGGGCACGCCGCCCTTGTCGCCGCCCGCGGTCTTCGGCGCCACCCCGGCGACGGTGCTCACGAGCATGGTGCCGCCATGCTCATAGTCGCCCGGCTCCATCGGAGCGCGGTACACGAAGTCGACGACGACGGACCCGCCCTTCTCTATGCGCGGATTGTCCCGGTACAGCCCCAGAAAACCGTCCTCGCTCCAGGAGACGACGACTTCGCGCAGCCCGTCGGACCCGCGCTCGACGACCTCGTACTCCTCCCCCGCCAGGACGTGCGCCGCCTGGCCGAGGGCGTTGTCCTTCATGCGCATCACCGACACGAGCTCGAAACCGGCGGGCATGATGTTGCGCAACTCGCGGACGAAGGTGTGGCCGCCGTTGCCCGCGACCTCCAGGCGCACCGTGACCAAGCCGCCCGGGATGACCCGCTGACCGGCGACGACCTGCTTGTTCAGCGTCGCGTCATAGACGGCGCCGACGAACGGCAGCGACAGGTTGGCGCGGCCCAACTCGGCGCGCTTGCCCGTGGACTCCGGCAGGCTCGGCAGGATCGGGCTCAGATCGGGCATGCCCGGAATCGCCTGGATGGCGCCCGGCGGGATGCTCGGCGAGCCCGCGGCGCCCGGCTGGGCCGCGGCGGGGGC